>NZ_WXEY01000005.1 GCF_009877425.1 Heliomicrobium undosum
GCCGCCGCCGCCACGCCCCTGCCCGCCGCCACCGCCGGCGAGACCTTGCCCACCGCCGTGCCCGCCCTGTCCGCCGCCCAAGCCGTGCCGACCAAAACCTTGCCCGCCGAAGCACGACTGCCGGATGCCCGAGCCCTGCCCGCAGGTCGAGCCAATCGCCCGTGAGCCGATGCCGATGCCGCCCTGCGGTCCCATGCCGATGCCCATGCCAATGGAACCCATTGCCCGCGAGCCCATGTACAGACCCATGCCTTGCGAACCGATGCCCATGCCTATGCCCGTGGAACCCATCGCCCGTGAGCCGATGCATATGCCCATGCCCTGTGAACCGATGCCCATGCCAATGCCTGTCCAGCCCATCGCCCGCGAACCGATGCATCACCGACCGGCGCCCTGCGACCCCTGTGAATCCTACGACCCCGCCATCACCGTCCCGCCGGAGATGATGAAACCCGGTTGGAAACTGGCCCGGGCCTATGTGCCCTTCCAGCAGTACTGCCCGCCCTTCTACCCGCCGGCAGAGGCCCTCTGCAAGGGAACGATTTTCCCCGGTCTCTACCGCCCCTACTGCAACGATCGGCGTCGTCGATGAGAGGGGAGGGAGGCTGACGCATGGACCGGCACCAGTTAGAATTGCTCCGGCGCATCCAGGAACTGGAGTTTGTCGCCGTGGATCTGAACCTGTTTCTCGATACCCACCCGAACGACAAGGCCGCCCTGCGGGACTTCACCCGCGTCACCGACGAACTGAAAAAGCTGAAGCATGCATACGAGACTCGCTATGCGCTGCTGACGGTGGAAGGGCATTGCCCCGGACGGTATCCCTGGAACTGGATCGAAGCGCCCTGGCCTTGGGAAATCGAATACTGACGCGGTCGGGAGGGTAGGAACGAGCAATGTGGATTTATGAGAAAAAGCTCCAGTACCCGGTCCGGGTCGAGAAATGCGATATCGGCATGGCCAGGTACCTTTTCGCCCAATACGGGGGTCCCGATTGACAGGCGCATGAAAGGGCCGCAATGTTCCTCGGAAACCTCCTAATATGGAAAATGTTTGACTTAGAATAACACATCATTCCAATAAAAACGGAACCCCCCGGGCTCATCCCCGGAGGGTTCCGTTTGTTAATCGATCTTTTCCCATACCTTTTGGTCGCAGAATATTCGATACAGTCCTTCGTCGAGTTTTCCGTCTTTGACCATAAATCCCAGGATGCGCAAGGCATCCTCGACTGGCATCGCCTTTTTGTAGGGACGGTCGGCCGCCGTCAGGGCATCGTAGACGTCGACGATGCTGAGGATGCGCGCCTCAATGGGGATATCATCACCGGACATCCGCTGAGGGTATCCCTTCCCGTCGAGATGCTCATGGTGCATCGCCGCCCACCGGGGGACGTCGGCCATCTTCGGCGGGAAGGGAACCTTCGACAGGAGGCGCTCGGTTACCTCCACATGGCCCTCCATCTGCCGCCGCTCCTCCTCGGTCAAAGTGCCGCGAACAACGCTGAGGGCCTCCACCTCCGCCGCCGTCAGCCAGGTGTGACGGTTTCCTGCTGCATCCAGGTAGGTCCGTTCCATCAACGCTTCCAATTCCCGGACGATTTCCGGGGTAATCCGGCCGGAAGGGTTGTCGGCATTGATGATCAGATCACGGATTCGTTGCCAGTCGGCCCATGCTTCTGCCCATTCGGCCTCAACCCGTTCCGCCTCTACCAGGCTGCCTTTCTCTCTGGCGGCCAGCTTGGCCTCCAGATAATCGCGGCGCAAGGCGGAGGCGATTGACTCCAGCCGAAGCAAGACCATCTCTTGCCGATCACCGAGGCGAGTGGCCTTGTTCATCACTGACAGGGGCGTGGTGATCTTGCCGATGTCATGGAGCCAGGCGGACATCACCAGATGGTTTAACCGCTGTTCATCAAAATACTCCTTCGCCCAAGGACCCTCGTTTGTCGCGTCGACGGCCCGGGCCAGGGCGCCGGCCAACTGGGCCACCCGCCGCGTGTGGTTGGCGTTGTACGGCGTCTGGGCGTCAATGGCGGTGGCCATGACCTCGACGAAGGAGTTGAAGAGTTGTTCGATGTCTTCAAGGAGTTGGCGGTTGGTCATCGAGATGGCCGCCTGGGAGGCCAGGCTGGTGACAACCTTCTCCAAATAGGGTGCGAAGGGGATCACCTTTCCTTCGCTGTCTTTGGCATTGATCAGCTGCAGTACGCCGATGACATCCGATTCGTGGTTCTCCAGCGGCACCACCAGCATGGATGTGGTTCGATAACCGGTCATCTGGTCATACCTTTTCGGTCCGGAGAAGTCAAATCCCTCCGCCTGATAGACATCGGAGATGTTGACCACTTTCCGTTTAAGTGCGGTGAAGGCGGATACGTTTTCCTGCCGCAGCGGAACGGGGGGCAGATTGACAGGCTCGCCGTTACCGCCGAGAAAAACCTTCATGATCTCGTTGTGGATGATCTTGAACACCAGTTTTTCGCTTTCGCAAAGGTAGAGGGTTCCCGCATCGGCTGAGGTGATCCGGCGCGCCTCCGTAACAATCCGGTCGAGCAGGCGGTCGTGGTCTTTTTCCGCCGAAAGGGCAATGCCGATGTCGAGCAGAGCGCCGACTTCTTCCAGGGTATTAATCAATCCGGTGCTCATGGTTCGCTAAACCCCTTCTTTACCTGGCTGGTTGCTAACCGGCTTGTTTGGCTTCGTTGTTATGTATGTATTTGCCATGACAAGCCGTCTTCCTGCTGAGCACCTCCGCAATTGGCAATGTTTCATTTTTTCTTCATGAATCCGGAAAAGTCCATGTGATTTTGCACGCATGTTCGCCATGGGCTTCGATTCGTTCCACCGCAAGTTCAAGCAGGCTGCGCTTGCGCGCGAGACCTAATTGTTCGGGATGCTCAAGGTAATTCGCCATCTTGCGGACCAGTGCGGCAATCACTTCCTGTTCCTGATCAATACGGGAGAGTTTTCGGTTGAATGCTTTCAGCCGTTCCCGCAGGTTTCTTTCCTCCCAGCGCAGTTCATCGAGCCGCCGCTTAAAAGCATGCAGGTCAATCGCTTCGGTCTCATAAGCGATTTGTTGACGCCGTTGGGCTTTTTCGTTTGCGGCGATTTGCCCCTGAAGCCTCGCCCTCTCCTCGCGTTCCTTTTGCATCCCCCCAGCGAAGCTGTCCCGCCGCTGCTGGACAAAGTCCGCCAAGGCAGCGGGTTCGACCAGCGCTTGGAGCGTGCGCGCCACTTCACTAAAGACATGCTGGTCGACCGTATCCATCTTGTAATACTTCATCGGCAGGCTGCACCGTCCGTTTTTCCCCTGGCATACATATCGGTAAATCCGACACTCACGCTGTTTCCCGCGAATGACGGTGCCGTACATTTTTCCGCCGCAGACAGAGCATAACAAAAAACCGCTCAGCAAGTATTTTGGCGCAAAGCTGCAGGTCGCTCGCGGGTCACGCTCCCGTCGCTGGCGCATAATCTCCTGAATGAGGTCAAAGTCGTCGCGGGTGATCAACGGCGGATGGGCATCCGGCACAACGATCCATTCCTCCCTGGGGCGGACCATTCGCTTGCGCTCACCGCCGGCCGTCCGGATCAGGGTGGTGGTATTATAAATAAGGAAACCCAGGTACACCGGGTTTTCCAGGATGACTTTTATCGTCGATGTGATCCATGTACCGCCACGGGGGCCGGGTATCCCGTGGGTGTTGAGGAAACGGGCGATGCGCGTCCGTCCATAGCGTGAGCCGAGGAAGAGATCGACGATCTGCCGGTACACCTTCGCTTCCGCCGGGTCGGGGACGTATCGGCCATCATGGCCATAACGATATCCGTAGGGCGGAGGCACGTTGCCCCGGCCTTCCCTCGCCTTCAATAACTGCGTTACTTTCACCCGAGCGCCCGTTGTCTTGCGCTCTTTTTGCGCGAGAGCCGCGTGGAGTATCAACAAGAACTCGTCATCATCGGTCCGGCTGTCGTAATTCTCGCGAATGCTGACCAGAAAAGCCCCCTGATCATGGAGGCGCCGTTTCAGTTCGAGCGTGTCCATCACGTCCCGGGAGGAGCGGGCTATCTCCTTGGTCACGACGCCGGTGATCCTTTTTTCGCTGATGTCGGTGAGCATCTGCTGCAGTTCCGACCGAAGCCGGGCAAACTCGCCGCTTTTGACATCCAGGTACATCCGGTGAAGTCGGTAGCCGTGGACATCACACCATTCGCGGAGATACTTTTCCTGGTTAGCGATGCTGCTGCGTTGCCCCTCCTTAGCCGTGGATACGCGGACATAGCCCCCGACAGCCAGGCCTGATTGTCCCAAGGTTTGGCGGGCATCGGCCAAGACCGGGTGACGCCCGGCTTGGCGAGGCCCGATGGTCAGACCGTCGGCAATGCTCTCGCCTATTTCATCATTCTTAGACATCTGGCGCATCACCCCCCCGCTCCCACCCTTCGCGGTTTCGATCTCGCTCTATTTCCTGCCCTTCGTAGCTTTTCTCTTTCTCGATTTCCTGCACTCTGCCGCATTGCTCCTGCGGGATCTGTCTGTCCTGTTCCATATCCTGCAAGGCCCACTGAAACAACAATCCGTACAGACGCTCCTGCAGTTCCTTCTTAAACAGCGCCATTGTGGACACCTCCCGGATGGTCGGTGTCAATACATATGCGTTAACCCTTGTCCGTTGAGATTGTCCATTAAGAAATAAGACTTCTCGGCCTGTTGGTTTATTCAATCGGCAATGGCTGTTTTTCTTATAGAACCGGTGAATCGGGGGGTCCCGATTCGGAACTGGCCGCTGCCCTGCGATATCTGACACAGCGGTATTCGATGCCTACGAAGAAAGCCAAAGGGCTTTTTATACGTTGATATGAAAAAAGCTGGATTGTCCCTTTCGCTTCCTATCATAGGGTCTAACATGAGCGTGAAAGTATCACCCAGGACGGCAGCGGCCATTCGCATCATGGTGAAGATCGCCCTTCGGATTATCGAGAAGAGGAAAAGGGGGGAGAAAAAGGATCATCCCGGCCGCGATGGCCGGGATGACGTTATTCAAAACGGTTTTGCGAAAGGAGGCCCGCTGTGACACTGATTGCGGCCTACGTTAGAGTGTCCACGGACGAACAGGCCCAACAAGGTATCTCTATCCCCGCGCAAAAATCCCGCCTTCTCTCCTACGCCCAGGCAATGGGCTGGGAAATCGTCGACTACTACATAGACGACGGATATTCCGGCAAGGACTTGAATCGTCCGGAGATACAGCGCCTGATCCGGGACGCCCAAGGAAAAAAATTTAATACGGTGCTATTCCTGAAGCTGGATCGCCTGTCACGGAAGCAGCGCGATACGCTCTACCTTCTCGAAGATGTGTTCGAGCCCAGTCACATCGGAATAAAGTCGGTAACAGAAGCCTTCGACACCACCACTCCCTTCGGCAAGGCAGCTCTCGGCATGATGGCCGTCTTCGCCCAATTGGAGCGTGAGACAATCGTCGAGCGCGTCCGGCTGGCCAAGAAGGAAAGCGCCAAACAGGGGCGCTTTATGGGCGGCCCTGCTCCCCTCGGCTATGATCATGACCCTGTCCACAAGCGCCTTATCGTCAACGAGGAACAGGCTGACCTGGTGCGTTGGATCTATGATGAGTACCTGAAGGGAGAACGGGGTTATCAAGGCATTGTAGAGCTATTGGACCAACAAGGGATCCCCTCCCCCACCGGCCGGAAGTGGAATACAGTCACAATGCGGGAGATACTCAGAAACCCGGTGTATATCGGAATGGTCAAGCATAATGGGGAACTCTACAAAGGCCAGCAGCCGGCCATTATCGTTCGAGAAAAGTGGGACGAAGCGCAGAGCCTGTTGCGGAAACGCGGCGCCATCCGCGCAGCCGCCCAAGCCCATGACGGCCTGGTATCCGGCATCGTCTACTGCGGGGAATGCGGCGCCAGGATGCGCTACAAAAGGGTGTGGCAGAACTATCCCTGTACAACACCTAAAAAGGTGATGTGTTACTATGTCTGCTACAGTCAGGACAAAAGCAGTCCCCATATGGCGAAAGATACAGACTGCCGGGTCGGCTACAAACGGGCTGAAGAGATAGAGGCCCTGGTTGTCGACGCGCTGTGCGGGTTCTCTTTCGACAAAGAGGCCTTAACAAAAATCACAGTTGATACGTTAAGTGGGAACAGCGTGAATGACCTAACACGGATGCTGAACCGTTGCAGGAAGGAAGTCTCAACGATCAACAAAAAGCTGGAACGGTGGTACTCGGCGTTCGAAAGGAATGCCATATCACCCGACGATCTCGTCCAACGCATCAAGAATCTTCGTGAACAGAAGAAGGCAATCGAGACGGAAATCGCTTCATTACAGGAGCAAATCCCAGATGCCGAGGACCGATCGGTGTCAGTATTCGAAGTGCTGGAGATATTGCAAAACTTCCCGGCCCTATGGGGAGAGGCGGATAAAGAGGAGCGCAGGGGAATTGTCCTGAACCTGATCCACCATGTGAAGGTTTTCAAGGATGGCCGGGTATCCGTTGGATCTATGTGATTTCCATTTTCCATTTCACTCTCCCTTATCAGAAAAAAGCACCGCTTTCAGTTCAACAGTCTGAAAGCGGTGCTTTTGAGCTTTATACCCTTTTAATCATCGAGAGGTTCCCTTGTTTATCGTAACTTCTTGCTTGGACGCATCCCACCCAACGCTATACCCCAAGGGTTCGGCAATCCAGCGGGCCGGTAAGAACACACGGCTGTCCAATATTACCGGCGCCACATCCATCATCACCTTGCCTCGTCTCGAGTCCTCTATTTGCCGATCGCCCACGTTTAATTTTAGAGAATGCCCATCCACTTCCAGCGCAACGGTCGTTTGTTCATCCGTTACATTCCAGGTGATGTTTTTTGGAGGAACTTTTAGCGCTTCAGCCAAATAGCGAACCGGTAAAAATATACGATCTTCTCGAATAAACGGCGCAACATCCATGTTTCGAATTAAACCGCTGATTTTGCATTGTCTGTTTCCCACGGAGAATAGGGCAACTGGAGGTTCCGGTAGGGGAAGCGGATCGGGTCTGTAGAGAAAACTCTTCGATTCGATATTTGCTTTGCTGTAACCTCCAACGCTCATATTGTAATAGGACGGCGTAGTTACCTCCTTTGACATATCACGGACAAAAATCCCGGTTATTCGAAACGTTGAGGCTTTTGAGGAAAGGCGCTCGATTCCCATCAAAAGCGCTTTTGGATCTTCATCATCGATAACTGGTTTTCTTAAAGTAATGTCTCCTGAACTAATATCCACTTTTGCGTTGGTAATATCCCAAACAAACGGCGACGACAGCTTTAGTCGAATGCTGTCCGAGCCCCGTTTTATCGTTCCTGCATCGATTTCGCGAAAGGTTAATGCCATTTCGTTGCTTCCGGAAAGCCCCTCTACGGTTCCGTACTGGCTGTCCAAATTGTAATCGTTCGAGGCTGTGCTGATAAAGTTAATCGCCTTTGATTCAAAGACCGAGCCACCGGGCGCATCAAAATATATTTTTACGTCTCTGGTCCCGCCGCCTACTTTTACCCCTTTAAACCGCAACACAATATGTCCTTTATGAAGAACCCCCCTTCCGGATACCTTTAGGACATATTCTCCATTCTGCGGTGTTATCACACCGGTGTTTTCAATGAACATATTCTGTTCTTCCTGGATTTTTTCCGGGATCGAATAAATCACTTCATTCACAGAAATTCCAGAGCCAAGGCGAATATTCAAGGAATCCATACTGCCAAGGTTCAAGTATCCCTTGGGGATTTCTATATCGATTCGTTGATCAAAACTGCTTCCAGGCGTTACGGAATCGTTATAGAAAGCCGAATAATTTGTAGAGGCCCAACCCGGACTTAGAAACGAGGGAGTGAAGAAGCTTATCGAGACAGCAAATATAACCATACAAAATGCAGCAGTACACCGGAACAAGGACTTCATTTCCACTGAATCATCCCCCACTTCATGTTTTTAGAAGAATATACGTGATATTGAATTTAGTTCCTTCTTTTCGACAAATTGTTACGAATTATTACAAGTTGTTTGCTTTCTTAATTCACAACCTAAGTAGAGCCGATAATGCAGGAGAATAGACAACCCACCCAGAATTTTTCGAAGTTAGATTTATGTCAAAAATAACCGAAAGGTGGGAACCGATTTGTTCACCCGGAATAGGCGCTGGCTTTTTACCGGCAGTCTCTTGACTCTCCTATTTTTTTGTCTAACTGCATATTCCTATGGCGCATCTCCGATTCACATTGTCGTCAACGGAAAGGTTCTCGATATCCCTACGAAAGAAACTCCGATACTTGTAAATGGTCGAGTCATGGTGCCGGCAAGGTACGTCGCTGAAGCATTAGGCGCTACAGTTAGCTGGAACAATCTAATCCCCGCTGTAGTCATTAATTCAGAAGCGAAAAACGATAGCAACAGTGAACCCACTAGACTGGGTTCCTCCTACTTGACAAATGGACGTGACATTTGGGTTCCATTTCACTCCATCCAGCAGTGCTTTGGCGCCGGCACAGATACAGAATCGATTGGTGAAAACAAGTACGTGATTACATTCGGGAAAAATAAAATTGAGTTTGAACTGGGCAATGGAACGGCCAAAGCGAACGGCGAGTCGATTTCCATCCCCAGTGCATTTATTGTCCAAGGTATGGTTTACGTTCCCGTCAAAATGTTTCAACCATTCGGCGTGCGTGCTCACATTGATGGCGATACTTGTGTGCTGCAACGAAATTAACAAAACGGTCGTTTCTATTGGAGAGCTTTCGCTATGGTCTACCGTGTGCGTAAAAGTATCACCCCGGGCCACCACGGCCATTCGCATCATGGTAAAAATTGCCCTTATCTTCCAGCAAGACGATATCTTCTCCTTGCAGTTGTCTTATTTTAATATTGTCTTTACCCCAAGAACACATAACATCAATGATCTTATTGGCTGTAACTCCATATTCTGTGAGGCTATATTCAACTTTTGGCGGCATCTGCTGGTGCACATATCTTCGTACGAGTCCATCTTTCTCAAGTTCCCGAAGCTGCTGGATGAGAACCTTTTGTGAAATGCCCTGAATATTGCGCTGTAATTCGCTTGTTCTCTTTACACCGGACATTAATAAGCATATAATCAGCGATTTCCATTTACCCCCAACTATTTCAAGCGTCGCCTCTATGCCCAGATTGTATATTTTCATAGAATAACACCTCTTTCATGCTGGATCTTTAAGTGGGTCTGAAAATTTATTGTTGCATATATTTTTTTGCGAGTCCAGTACGATGTCTTTGCTTACGGATGGGCTTATGGATCAAAAGGTGACAAGCTTAAAGGAAAAAAGCTAGGGCTTGCCATGTCCATCGGCGATAAGAAAGAAAATTATCTGCCAGGGGGCTCCGTTTCTTTTACCGTGGATGAAGTGATTACACCTTTCAAAGCCAGTACAAGACATGTAGGCGCAGTGGCATTACCCTATTTTGCTGTCTTCGGAGCTTCATTTCAAGCAAGCGATGAGGAAATTAATCACAGTGCAAAAGAATATATCCACTATATCTTTAAGCATCAACAGTAACCAAGACCTTCCGCGTTAGCTGTCTGTCATATTCGGGCTGATTCGCCGTTTTCAAGCCAGGATAAAATCCCTATATGGCGAAGCCGGGTCAGCTGGCAAACCGGCTGAAGAGTCAGAGGCAAAGGTCGTTGATACGCTGTGATGGCCGGGTAGCCATTGATCTTTATGATAATCTTCATATCAACATGTAAAAAACAATGCCAAAGGGTTGCTTACTGATATTGGAACGGAAGAACTGGCCCACCTGGAAGTTATTGCAACCCTTATTTACAAGTTGACCAAGGACGTCCCGGCAGAAAAATTGCGCGAAGTCGGTCTGGGCGGTTTTTATGCCCAACATGACAATGCGCTCTATTATGCCGACGCAAACGGCGTACCTTGGACTGCGGCTTACATCCAGGCGACGGGCGACCCTATTGCAGACCTGCATGAAGACCTGGCTGCTGAAGAGAAAGCGCGTGCCACCTATGAGCACCTGATCAACCTGACGGATGATCCCGGCGTCAAAGACGCCCTTCGCTTCCTCCGGGAGCGAGAAGTGGTACACTTCCAACGTTTTGGCGAGGCTCTGGATGACGTGCAGTTTTTTATGGATCGCAAGAAGTGCTACTAAAAAGGATCGCACCAGCCCATTCTGTGATGAAAAAACGCCTGCGTACAGTAAAACCCCCGTACCATCCGGTCCGGGGGTCTTTCCGTCTCATTTATAACGATTGATAACTTCATCAGTATAACGCTTGACAAAACTACCGTAAGAAATCGATACACCTGAGAGTCTGCGGTGTTTTTCGGTTTTTTCCTATGGTATGATTAACTAGTGCTCAGGCAAAAGGCGTTTATTTACCTTACCTTGCAAATCCCTTACAGTTCTCCTCCAACTTACCTTTCAGCATTTATTCAAGTTACTTTTCGTCTTTTGACTCAACAGCTTGTCCTATCGCGAACAAAGAAAGGAGCACTAGCCACTTGAAAGCACCGAAAGGCGTCAGCGGCCATCTCATCGCCCTCGGCCTCACGATGCTCATGTTATTGACCGCCGTTGCCGGTCTCTGGGAACCGCTGGAGGCTATGGCCTATGACATGTGGCTTCGCACGCGGGGCGTTCAAGTCACCAGCGGAAATGTGGTCATCATCGGCATCGATGACGCCTCCATCTCCAAGATCGGCCGCTGGCCCTGGAACCGGGAGATCCATGCCCGACTGCTGGAACGGTTGCGCGAAGCCAAGGTGGTAACCTTCGATTTCACCCTGGCCAACGAAGCCGATCCGCAGGGAGACGCCCGCTTAGCCGAGGCGATTGGCCGCCATGGACGCGTCGTCCTACCCGTCTTTTTCACCTTTGAAAAGGAAGGCGATGACACCTATCAGGTGATGCGCTTTCCCCTCCCTGCCTTTCGTAAAAACGCCTTCAGCATGGGTTTTGTCAACTACCCCACCGAAGCGGACAACATCGTGCGCCGCACCATGCCGGTGACCGTCGATAAAAACCGGACTATACCTTCACTCGCCCTAGCGTCCGTCATGGCCGCGCAAGGACTTGGCCCAACCAAAGCGACCCTCGCCCCTGACGGGACGGTCCAAGCAGGAGATCTCATCATTCCGACGGAAAAAAATAAGACACCGCTGCTCAACTTCGCCGGTCCGGCTCAGTCCTTCCCCACCTATTCTTACCATCAAGTCCTGGACGGCGCGCTGCCGCCGGAGGCCTTTGCCGGCAAGGTCATCTTTGTCGGAACCACATCGCCACTGCTCGGCGACATCTACAATACGCCCTTCACGCGCAGCAACCTTGTGCTCGGCGGCAATCTGCCCACCCCTGGTGTAGAACTGCACGCAACCGCCGTGGACACCTTCCTGAACCGGTCCTACTATTACCGTGCGCCCGAGGGTCTCAACCTGTTCCTGCTTGCCTTCTTTAGCGCCGCTTCATACACCGTCGCCTTGAGTCTGAAAGGGCGTCCCTGGCGCAGCCTGGCAGCCCAAATTGTGCTCACGGCTGGCTGGATCGCGATCAACGGACTGGTCTTGATCCGCGGGCACTACTGGATCAACCTGGTGGCCCCGCTGATCGCCGGTTCGGTTACATACCTCGCGGCTACCGTCTATAACTTCATCCTGGAGCAACAGGAGCGCCAAAAGGTAAAGGGCCTCTTTGGCCGTTATGTCTCGCCGGCGGTCGTCAACGAACTGCTGGCACATCCGGAATCGATCCAACTGGGCGGCCAGCGCATCGATACGACGATCCTCTTTTCCGATATCCGCGGCTTTACCGCCTACAGTGAAGGCCGCTCGCCGGAGGAGGTTGTCTCCCGCTTGAACGAGTATTTCACTCGCATGACCGGCATCATCTTCAAGCATGGCGGCACCCTCGACAAGTACATGGGCGACGGGATCATGGCTGTCTTCGGCGCTCCCATCGCTGATCCGGATCACGCCCGACACGCCCTGGAGGCCTCCAAGGAGATGTGCGACGCCCTGGTCGAGATGAATGCCCTTTGGAAAGAACGGGGGGAACCCCTCTTTGACCTGGGCGTGGGCCTGAACAGCGGCCCCGTGCTGGCCGGCAACATCGGCAGTGAGGAGCGCATGGACTACACTGTCATCGGTGAGGATGTCAACCTCGCTTCTCGTCTGGAGAGCATGAACAAGCAGTTCAAGTCCCGCATTATCGTCAGCGAACGGACGCTTCGCTACCTGGCGCCTGGGGAAACAATGCCGGAACAACTCGATCAACTGGGACTCCAAGAGATCGGCGAGGTTGCGGTGCGCGGTCTGATCCATCCGGTCAAGATCTACACGCTTCCCACCTACAATGGGGAACGGGCTGTCTAAGGAAGAACGAATAAAAGCTGGCATCGTTTTTGTACGGTGCTAGCTTTTTTTATGAAAAGCCATTTTCATCATCGCTAGTGTCACGACGGGTCATGGAAGTTTTTTATGCATAATAGTTGGAAGAGACAATGATCGCCGATTGGAAGCCGTTATAATTCATCAACTCTTTTTGTGAAAACAGCGTTTTGATACGTGGCTTTTATCACAATGTTTGGACTTTGATTTGTATTTGAATTTGACTGACTTCGGTGAGTTACATTTTGACGCTTTTCCTTGCTGTCCCTGCTGGCGCAGGGAAACCGTTCCTACTCCCCTTTTTCCCTTTGCCGCATCGCCCGGGCCATCTCCCGTTCGGCGTCGCGCCGGGCAATGTCTTCACGCTTGTCGTAATGCTTTTTCCCGCGCGCGATGGCCAGTTCCAGCTTGGCGTACCCTCTCTTTAGGTAGATGCGCAGGGGCACGAGGGTCAGTCCCTTTTGGTGCGTGGCTGCGCCGAGCTTGCGGATTTCACTCCGGTTTAAAAGCAGCTTGCGTGTGCGCGTCGGCTCGTGGTTGTAGATGTTGCCCTGTTCAAAAGGGCTGATATGCATGTTGTAGAGCAGGACTTCTCCGTTTTCGACACGGGCGTAGGAATCTTTCAGATTGCCCTTTCCCTGCCGGAGCGATTTGATCTCCGTCCCCTTCAGCGCCATACCGGCTTCATAGGTTTCGTCGATATGGTAATCATGGCGGGCGCGCCGGTTTTCGCAAAGGACTTTTTGGCCTTCGCCCATCGCGGCCCCTCCTTTCACAGCAGACTATCCATGATAGGTTGTCTATTCCTGTAGCTATCGTATCATTTCCCAGCAATGCCAAGGTCTGCGGCAATCGCTTGCATCGCTGCCAAACCGATACTGATGAAGTCGTCAAGGCTCAGGCCGATCTCGCTGCAAGCCTCAATCTGATCGCGACGGGCCCCACGAGCAAACCCCTTTTCTTTGAACCGTTTGAGCAGAAACTCGGTGTCGATGAGGCGGACGTCTTTTTCCTTTTTGATCAACGCGCCGGCGACGATCAGCCCTGTCAAAGGATCGACCGCATAGAGCGCCTTATCCATCATGCTCATCCGAGGCAGACCGTGGGCGTCATTGTGGACGCGGACGGCGTAGACCACATCATTGGGGTACCCCGCTTCAGCGAGGATATCGGCGCCCACCTGGCTGTGCCGGAGGGGATCGTCCTTTGTCTGGTCATAGTCGATATCATGGAGCAGACCGGCCAGCCGCCACCTAGCCTCATCGGCGCCAAAGCGCCGGGCGAGGGCGCCCATGACGGCTTCACAAGCGAGCATATGGTTGAAGAGGTTACGGTTGCTGTTGTACTGGGCGAGCAGCGCTAACGCCGCTTCCCGCGAAGGAAGCTTGGATGATGGCTCCATGGACGCATCGGTTCCTTTCTTTGCTGCTATTTCGATGAATTGGCAGAGGCTGTTGGTTGAGTGGGCGTTTCTTCTCGCAAGGAGCCCTCCTGGACGAGAAATCGTCCTGTCGCCTCCGCAGCGACACGGCCGTCCGTCAGAGTCGCCGTTGCCTCTACATCGATCACCTTTCCCCGTTCCCGAACGATGCGGGCAGCAAAACGAACAGGGTCGCCGAGCGGAACGGAGTGTCGGAAGCGGACCTCCATCCGTGCGGTTACTGCAGGGAGGCCCCGGGAAGACATGTTCCTGCCCATTACCTCGTCCAGCACCGTGGAGACCAAGCCGCCGTGAGTGATGCCAGCGTAGCTCTGGTGTTCGGGCTGGGGGGTAAAGTAAGTCACATAGTCATCTCCTTCCCAGGCGAAGGAGAGCTTAAGTCCAATGGGGTTGTTTTTGCCGCAGACAAAACACATGCCGTCATCAGTCAGGCTGACCGTCATCGGTTCTCCCCATCCTTTTCATCATTTTTCATCGCCGGGTTTGCCTGTGTCTCTGAAGACGCGCCATCTCGCAGCATCTGCTTATCTGTTGAGGCGCCAGCCGGTTGTTGATGAGGCGCTGATGTTAGTTCCGTTGATTGCTCCGAAACGCTGCCCTGCGCGGAAACTTGTTCAGGTCTCTTTTCCGCCGGTGTACCCAGCAGGGTTTCTTTCACCTTATCTGCTGCATACCCTTTTGGGTCGGTCATCACCGAGCGCGCTTCCCGAATCGGAGCGGAAGCCTCTTCTACGGTAGACTTCACCTCTTTGACAGGGGTCATCGCTTCGTTCAATTGCGATTTCAGCCCGTCGGTGGCCCGGCGGAATTCACCGAGCGCCTTTCCGACACTGCGCCCCAACTCAGGCATTTTGCCGGGGCCAAGGACGATCAGGGCAACGATGAAGATCAATACGAGTTCGGGAAAGCCGATATTGAACACGGAAAGTCTCCTTTCCAGGATAGGATAGGCCCATTATACCACATTTTCCCCCGCCAATTGAAAGACACCGGGCCGTCGCCGGTCCCGGTGTCACTAGGAATCAGTAGGTTGACGCATGGGCGTTGGTCGGTCGAAGCAACAATAGCAGGTTGATTCGCCGTCTCGTCCAGTGACCGACGCCTTACAGGTTGAGGAAAGGGGCGATGATCAGGGAGATGGTGCCGGTCACCTTGATCAAAGCGTTGAGAGACGGGCCGGCGGTATCCTTGAAGGGGTCGCCGACGGTGTCGCCGATGACGGCGGCGGCGTGGGCTTCCGTCCGCTTGCCGCCATGTTTGCCGCTCTCGATGTACTTCTTGGCGTTGTCCCAGGCGCCGCCGGCATTGGCCATGAAGATGGCCAGCAGGACGCCTGCCACGGTGACGCCGGCGAGCATGCCGCCCAGGGCTTGAGCGCCGAAGCCGAAACCGACGATCAGCGGGGTGATGACAGCCAGCAGGCCGGGGGCGATCATCTGGCGAATGGCCGCCTGGGTGGAGATGTCAACGCAACGGGCGTAATCAGGCTTGGCCTTGCCTTCCATCAGGCCGGGGATCTCCCGGAACTGGCGGCGGACTTCGCCAATCATCTCAAAGGCGGCCTTGCCGACGGCTTCCATGGCGAAGGCGCAGAAGAGGAAGGGCACCGTGCCGCCGATGAAAAGGCCGATGATGATCTTCGGTTCCAGCAGGTTCAGGACAAAGTGGCTGCCGGCCAGCGCCTTGGCGACGCCAGGCGACTTGATGACTTCTTCGGCAAAGGCGGTGAACAGCGCTAACGCGGTTAGCGCCGCCGAGCCGATGGCGAAGCCTTTGGCCACGGCAGCCGTCGTGTTGCCGACGGCGTCCAGTTTGTCCGTCTTTTTGCGGACTTCGGGACCCAGTTCAGCCATCTCGGCGATGCCGCCGGCGTTGTCAGCCACAGGACCGAAGGAGTCGATGGCGACAACCATGCCGGCCGTGCAAAGCATGCCCATGGCGGCCATGGCGATGCCGTAGATGCCGGCGAACTGGTAGGACACGGCGATGGCGATGACGATGATGATGATCGGCAGCGCCGTCGACTTGAGACCCACGCCGATGCCGGCGATGATGTTCGTCGCCGGACCGGTCAGGGACGAAGAGGCGATATGTTGGGCCGGTTTATAGTTGTAGGAGGTGTAGTACTCGGTGACCCAGCCGATGGCCACGTTGACGAGCAGGCCAGCGACCACGGAGATCGTCAAGCCTACAGGCACGCCGGAGGGGAAGACACTCGGATCAGCCGTGACGCCCTCAAAGAGAGAGGCGGCGATGAAGTACGTGGCAATGGCCGTCAGGAAGTTGGTGCCCCAGAGGCCTTTGTTCAGCGCCATCTGCGGATCGCCGTCTTCGGTGGTGCGGACGAGGAAGGAGGCGATGATAGCGGCGATGATCCCAGCGGCGCCGATGAGCAAGGGGTAGAAAAGCCCTTCCAGGCGGCCCGGGAAGACGGTGATGCCGATCAGCATGGCGGCAATGGTCGTAGCCGCATAGGATTCGTAGAGGTCGGCGCCCATACCGGCCGTATCGCCCACGTTGTCACCCACGTTGTCGGCGATGACGGCAGGGTTGCGCGGGTCATCTTCGGGGATGCCGGCCTCGACTTTACCGACCAGGTCGGCGCCGACGTCGGCCGCCTTGGTGAAGATACCGCCGCCGACGCGGGCGAAGAGGGCGATGACAGAGGCGCCGAAGGCGAAGGAGTTGATGATCACAGCGTCCTGGAAGATGATGTACAGGACCGATACGCCGAGCAAACCGAGGCCGGCTACCGACATGCCCATAACGGCGCCGCCGCGGAAGGCGACGGAGAGGGCTTCATTGAGGCCGCGCATGGCCGCAGCCGTCGTCCGGGCGTTGGACTTGGTGGCGATGGTCATGCCCACATAACCGGCGACGGCGGAGAAGCCGGCGCCGACCAGGAAGGAAATGGCTTGTCCCCAGGCGAGCTTCTGGTTGCCCCAGTTGCCAGCCAAGAGGGCGACGAAGATGATCAGGGCAAAAGGGATGAGGGTCTTGTACTGGCGGTTGAGGAAGGCCATGGCCCCTTCAAATATCGCTTGAGAGATCTCTTTCATGCGCTGGGTCCCTTGGTCCTCTTTTAGCACGCTCATGGCCAGATAGGCGGCGAAAAGGAGGCCGACGACGCCGGCCACCGCCGCGATCAACGGGTAATTCACGGAGTGTTCACGCTCCTCATGTTATTCCCGTAGTCTAGGACGCTCTATCAAGTTTTACCCTACCATGGACAGCCCCAATGCGCTGAGCAAGAACAACGCGGCAAACACCATCGTCAGCTTGCTGAGCAGGTCGTCAAGCCCTTTTTTCTTGCCAAAAAAGCTTTCGGCCCCGCCGGCGATCGCCCCGGACAGTCCGGCGCTCTTTCCCGATTGCATCACGACAGAAGCCATTAAGCCGATGCTGGCGATGACGTGAAGGATAATGACAAATGTGGTCAAGGTCACACCTCCCCTACCTTAATCCTGGCATTTTTAACATATGAATTTTAGCACGCCAACCAGACGAAGACAAGTCAGAGGCGTTTATCGTGAGATTATTCTCATTAAAGCGATATAATCTCCCTTTTTGCTTGTTTTTGAAAAAGACAAGGGGATCCGGGTCGGAAACCCGGATCCCGCAATCATATTTTATCCAGGGAATATGCAATTCATACCATTCATGGATACCGCCGGCCAATCTGTAGAAGTTCCGTCGGAAGATTCAGTGGAGTTAGCGAAGCAGTTTCCGGGAAGTTCCGTATAACCCCCGCCGGTAGTCTGAACCTCTGTAAGTTTTACCGCCGCTCCAGGTTGAAGAAGGTCTTCTTGCCGCGGTAAAGGGCGCGCTCGTCCAGTTCCTCTTCGATCCGCAGCAATTGGTTGTACTTGGCGACGCGGTCGGTCCGGGAAGGCGCGCCGGTCTTGATCTGACCTGCGTTGACAGCGACGGCCAGATCGGCGATGGTGGCGTCTTCCGTCTCACCGGAACGGTGGGAGATGACGGTCGTGTAGCCGGCCCGGCGCGCCATCTCGATGGCGGCCAGCGTTTCGGTGATCGAGCCGATCTGGTTGACCTTGATCAGGATGGAGTTGCCGACGCCGGTCTCAATACCCTTTTCCAATTTTTCCGTGTTGGTGACAAAGAGGTCGTCGCCGACCAGTTGCACCCGCTTGCCGAGGCGATCGGTGAGCAGTTTCCAGCCTTCCCAGTCATCTTCGTTCAGGCCGTCTTCGATCGAGACGATGGGGTAGCGGTTGACAAGGTCTTCCCAGTAGTCGACCATCTCCGTGGAGGACTTGACCTTGCCCTCCCCTTCCAGGTGGTACTTGCCGTCCTTGTACATCTCTGATGCGGCGGCGTCAACAGCAAGCAGCACATCCGTGCCGGGATTGTAACCGGCCGCTTTGATCGCCTCGATGATCACCTGGAGAGCTTCCTCGTTGGAGGACAGGTTGGGGGCGAAGCCGCCTTCATCGCCGACAGCCGTATTCATACCTTTGCCTTTGAGCACCTTTTTCAGGGCATGGAAGATCTCGACGCCCATGCGCAGGCCCTCGGAGAAACTGGCCGCGCCGATGGGCATGACCATGAACTCCTGGATGTCCACGTTATTGTCAGCGTGCTTGCCGCCGTTGAGGATGTTCATCATGGGGACAGGCAGTTCGCGGGCAAAGACGCCGCCCAGGTACTGGTAGAGCGGCAGACCGACAAACTGGGCCGCCGCCTTGGCGCAGGCCATGGATACGCCCAGGATGGCGTTCGCGCCAAGACGCCCTTTGTTGGGTGTGCCGTCCAGTTCGATCATCCGCTGGTCGATATCCATTTGCCGGGTCACATCCCAGCCGATCAGTTCCGGCGCGATCTCCAGGTTCACATTGTCGACGGCGTTTTGCACGCCCTTGCCGAGGTAGCGCTCCTTGTCGCCGTCGCGCAGTTCCACGGCCTCATAAGCGCCGGTGGAAGCCCCCGACGGCACCGCCGCCCGACCCAGCGTCCCATCTTCCAGCACCACATCGACCTCAACGGTCGGATTCCCGCGGGAGTCCAGAATCTCACGAGCATAGATTTCAGCGATAACCGACATTAAAACAATTCCTCCCAAAACATGTTTTTATTGGATCAGCGACTTCCCCGTCATCTCCTGGGGCGGCTCCAGGCCGAGCAGTTCCAGCAGCGTCGGCGCGATGTCCTCCAGTGCGCCGGCGGCGCGCAGCCGCCGGTCCTTATGGCGATCGCTGACAAGGAGCACCGGCACCAGATTGGTGCTGTGGGCCGTATGGGGTCCCCCGTCATTGGCGTCGATCATCATCTCCACATTGCCGTGGTCGGCCGTGATCAACAGGGCGCCGCCTTTTTCCAGCACCGCCGGGGCGATGCGGCCCAGGCATTCGTCGACAGCCTCCACAGCCTGGATGGCCGCCGGCAGCATGCCTGTATGACCGACCATATCGGGGTTGGCGAAGTTCAGGATGATGACGTCGTATTTTTCCGCTGCGATCTCGGCCAGCACCTTCTCGGTCACCTCGCCGGCGCTCATCTCCGGCTGGAGGTTGTAGGTGGCCACCTTCGGCGAAGGGACGAGGATGCGGTCCTCGCCGCGGTTTGGATCCTCTACGCCTCCGTTGAAGAAGAAGGTCACATGAGCGTATTTTTCTGTCTCGGCGATGCGCAGTTGCCGCAGTCCGGCTCTGGCGATTACCTCACCAAAGGTGTTCTCCAGGTTTTGCGGCATGAATGCCACCGGCGCCTCAATCGTGGCGTCGTACTGGGTCAGACAGCAAAAATGCACCTGCGGAGACTGGGGTCCACGGTCAAAGCCGGAAAACGCAGCGTCCACGAAGGCCCGCGTCAACTGGCGCGCCCGGTCGGCGCGGAAATTGAAAAAGATCACCGAGTCGCCGTCGCCGATGGTTCCTTTGGGATCGCCTTTCCCGTCGACGATCACCGTCGGCGGCACAAACTCGTCGGTGACGCGGGCATGGTAGGCTGCTTCAACGGCGGAAACGCCGAGTGTCGCCTTTTCCCCTCGACCGTAGACCATGGCGTCCCAGGCCTTTTCGACGCGCTCCCAGCGCTGGTCACGATCCATGGCGTAGTAACGCCCGCTGACCGTGGCCAGTTGTCCCCGGCCGATCTGTTCCAGTTTCTTTTCCAGGGCGTCGATGTATTCCTTGGCGTTGGCCGGCGGCACATCCCGCCCGTCCAAAAAGGCATGGACGAAAATCCGCTCAACGCCACGCGCGACGGCCATATCGAGTAGGGCGAAGAGGTGGTCCATATGGCTGTGGACGCCGCCGTCGGAAAGCAGTCCCATCAGGTGGAGCGCTTTATCGGTGTTCTTCAGACGATCCATGGACTCTGCGATGGCCCGGTTGCCTTCCAACTCTCCCGTCGCAACCGCTTTGGAGATGCGCGTCAGTTCCTGGTAGACGACGCGACCGGCGCCGATATTAAGATGGCCTACTTCTGAGTTCCCGATCTGCCCTTTCGGCAGGCCCACATACTCTCCGGAGGCCTGGATGGCCGTATGGGGGTAGGTCTCCAACAGCCGGTGGTAGTTAGGAAGATTGGCCACCTTCAGCGTGTTACCTTCCACTTCTTCCCGCAGGCCCCATCCGTCAAGGACGATGAGCATGACTGGCTTCTGTTGCGTCGATGATGACAATGGTTGTCACTTCCTTAGTGTTGCTTGCCTTGTCAATCGCTTGCTACGGCATGCACCTAGCTTATTGTTCCTCGAAGCGGACGATCCGGGCAAAGGATTCCGCCTTGAGGCTGGCGCCGCCGACGAGGGCGCCGTCGATGTCGGGCCGGTTCATCAGTTCCTTGATGTTGTCCGGTTTGACGCTGCCGCCGTAGAGGATGCGTGTCTGTTGCGCTCCATCGTCGGCCAAACCGGCCAGGACCGAGCGGATGAAAGCGCAGACCTGCTGGGCGTCATCGGGCGAGGCGGTGCGCCCCGTCCCGATCGCCCAAATCGGCTCATAGGCGATGATGACGCCGGGCAGTTCCTCCGGCGACAACCCCGCCAGTCCTTGGCGAACCTGGATCTCCACAACAGGATTGGTGACGCCCTTTTCCCGTTGCTCCAGCGTCTCGCCGACACAGACGATCGGAATCAGCCCTTCCGTTAAAGCCGCCCGGACTTTTTCCGCCACCGTGGCGTCCGTTTCACCGAAATACTGGCGCCGTTCCGAATGACCGATGATGACATAGCGGCAACCCAAGGCCTTCAACATGGGAGGAGCGATCTCGCCGGTAAAGGCGCCTTCGCGCGCCGGGTGCATGTTCTGGCCGCCGATGGAAATATTCGATCCCTCTATCGCTTCGGACGCCGCCGCAAGGGCGGTATAAGTCGGACAGAGGACGATCTCCCTGTCCATAAGCCCTTCGACGAGGGGACGCAGCGTTTCGATCATCTGCCTACCCTCGGCTGGTGTCAGATACATCTTCCAGTTGCCTGCCAATACCGGTGTCCGCATCGATTCACACCCTTAATCTGAATTCCGTCTCTTCACAAATGGAGAACCACAAAGCCCTTTGCCGGCCAAGGTTATCCTATCTCAGGCTTTATCGGCAAGCGCCGCCACGCCGGGAAGTTCGCGCCCTTCGAGAAATTCTAGGGACGCGCCGCCGCCGGTGGACACGTGGGTCATCCTGTCAGCCAAGCCCGCCTTTTCAACGGCAGCCACAGAATCGCCGCCGCCGATGATCGATACGCCCTGCACCTCGGCCATCGCTTCCGCAACACCCAGGGTGCCCCGGTCAAAAGGCACTGTCTCAAAGGCGCCCATCGGTCCATTCCAGACGACGGTCTTGGCTTCCTTCAATGCCTGGGCAAAGAGTTGGATGCTTTCGGGGCCGATGTCGAGAGCGGCTTTGTCCGACGGAATGGCGTCAACGGGGACAACTGCGGTAGGCACACCGGCAGCCAAGGTCTCGGCGACGACTACATCCACAGGCAGCAGGAAGCGAACGCCGGACGCCTTCGCCTTGTCCAACAGTTCCCGGGCCGTATCAGCCTTGTCTTTTTCACAGAGCGATTTGCCCACTTCCCGCCCCAGGGCGTAGAAGAAGGTATTGGCCATCCCGCCGCCGATGATCAGGGTGTCCACCTTGGCGAGAAGGTTGTCGATGACAGCGATCTTGTCGGCCACCTTGGCGCCGCCCATGACAGCCACGAAGGGCCGCTCCGGCGCCGCCAGGGCTTTGCCCATGATGGAGATCTCCTTGTCCATCAGGAATCCAGCCACAGCGGGCAGATAAGCGGCGACGCCGGCCGTCGACGCATGGGCGCGGTGGGCCGTGCCGAAGGCGTCGTTAACGTAGACATGGGCCAGGGCGGCCAAGCGGCGGGCAAACTCGGGATCGTTTTTCTCTTCTTCAGGGTAGAAGCGGACGTTTTCGAGCAGCACCACATCGCCGGCTTGCATCGCCCGAACGGCAGCTTCCGTCTCCGGGCCGATGCAGTCGTCCAGTTTCTTGACGGGCCTGCCGAGCAAATGAGCCAGCCGTTCCCCCGCCGCTGTCAGGCGGTACTTGTCGTTGACCTTGCCCTTGGGGCGGCCAAAATGGGAGGCCAAGATCACCTTGGCCCCCTCTTGAATCAGATATTGAATGGTCAGAAGGGCGGCTCGGATGCGGGTGTCGTCGGTGATCACACCCGTTTCGTCGACGGGAACATTGAAATCGACGCGCACGAGGACGCCTTTTCCCCGCACATCGATATCGCACACAGTCTTTTTGTTCAACGCCGAAACCTCCAACGTCAATTTCCCGGCGGGGGCAGGCCCCGCCGGTTCTATCGTCAACCGATTCGATTCTGTATCTTCTTCTTGCTCCGGGCGCAGGTTTCGCTCCCTATTGGGCCGTCCTGTATCGCCGATGAGAAGGCCGCTGCGCTGAGGCGAAACTACAGCCCTTTGGCGGCCACATAGGTGGCCAGGTCGACCAGGCGGCAGGAGTAGCCGTATTCGTTGTCATACCAGGCGACGATCTTGACCATGTCGCCGTCGATGACCATCGTGGACAAGGCGTCGACGATAGAGGAAAAGGTGGTGCCGTTGAAGTCGCGGGATACGAGGGGAAGCTCGGAGAAGCCCAGGAAGCCTTTCATGGCCCCTTCGGAAGCTGTTTTCAAGGCGGCGTTGACTTCCTCGGCCGTCGTCTTTTTCCGCACATCGACAACCAGGTCGACGACGGAGACGTTCGGCGTCGGCACGCGCATGGCGAAACCGTTCAGTTTGCCTGCCAGTTCAGGGATGACCTTGCCGATCGCCTTGGCGGCGCCCGTCGAGGTGGGCACGATGGACATGGCGGCGGCGCGGGCGCGGCGCAGGTCCTTGTGGGTCTGGTCAAGTATCTTCTGATCGTTCGTATAGGCATGGACGGTCGTCATCAAGCCCTTGATGATGCCGAACTGGTCGTTGAGCACCTTGGCCACAGGGGCCAGGCAGTTGGTGGTGCAGGAAGCGTTGGAGATGATCCGGTGGGCCGCCGGATCATAGGTGTCTTCGTTGACGCCCATGACGACGGTCACATCCTCGTTCTTGGCCGGCGCGGAGATGATCACCTTTTTCGCGCCGCCGCGCAGGTGGGCCGACGCCTTTTCGCCGTCGACGAAAAAGCCCGTCGATTCAATCACGATATCGACCCCTGCGTCCCCCCAGGGAATAAGGGCCGGATCCTTTTGCGCAAAGACCTTGATCGCTTTGCCGTCGATCTCTATGCTGTCACTGCCCACTGCGACCTGTCCTTGGAAGGTGCCGTGAACGGAATCATACTTAAAGAGGTGGGCGTTTGTCTTCGCATCCGTCAAGTCGTTGATGGCGACAATCTCCACTTCCGGGTTGGCAATGGCCACGCGCGCCGCCAGCCGGCCGATGCGACCAAAGCCGTTGATACCGATACGGACTGCCATTCAAAAAATCCTCCTTATTCCAAACCAATGTTCTCGTTGTGCTACCGTTTTAGTCTATTCCACATTCGCTACTTAATTCCTTCCAGCACAAACCGACAACTGTCAACTTTAACCTACGCGAGCTCCACTTTTTCTAAGGCCTACTGCCTACAGGCGCTCGATGTTCACCGGGAAAACCTCGTCAGATGTAGCGCCGGCGCTGGGTTGTCGCCGGAATGCCCAACTCGTCACGGTACTTGGCCACCGTCCGCCTGGACAAGGGGATACCCTGTTCGTTCAGGGCTTCCGCGATCTGCTGGTCGCTCAGCGGATGATGTTTATCCTCCCGATCGATCATTTGCCGGATCAGGGGCTTGATCGTGCCGGACGCCGCCTTTTCCTCACCGGTGGCGGTCCGGACGCCGCTCCCGAAGAAAAACTTCAACTCAAAGAGGCCCCGGGGCGTCTGGGCGTATTTTCCCGCCACAGAGCGGCTCACCGTTGATTCGTGGACGCCTGCCCGCATCGCCACATCGCGCAAGGTCAAGGGTTTTAACCCCGAGAGACCCTGTTCCAAAAAGGGGCGCTGCCATTCCACGATGACGGTGACCACCTTATGTAAGGTCGAACGGCGCTGTTCGATGGCGCGAATCAGCGAAAGGGCGGCGTTCAGCCGATCTTCCACATACTGTTTGGCCTCTGCCGCCGCCCCTTCTTCATGGAGAATTCGGCGGTAGGTCCGGTTGACTGTCAACCGGGGTAGCGCGCCGTCATGGATCAGGATCACATACTCCCCGTCAACCCGTTCCACGATCACATCGGGAAGGATGGGCCGGTTATCCCGTTCACCGCCGTAGGCGACGCCGGGCTTGGGGTCTAGCTCCTTGATCCGGTCCACCATGGCCTGAACCTCGCCCACCGTCACCTTCAGCCGCTGGGCGATGCGGTGGAGCCGTCCGGCGGCCACATCAGGCAGATGCTCCTCCAGGATCCTTTCCAGTTGGGGCGTCGACTGCCCCTGCCGGCGGAGTTGGATGCGCAGGCACTCTGCCAGATCGCGGGCGCCCACGCCTGGCGGGTCGAAGGATTGGACCGTCTCAAGCGCCTCCCGGACGACCTCCTCTTCGACGGCCACAGCCGCGGTGATCTCCGCCGGCGCCATGCGCAGGTAGCCTCTTTCATCGATGTTCCCGATGATATACTCGCCGACGCGGCGGCGCAGACCGTCGGAAACAGCCAGGCGCAGTTGCGATTCCAGGTGTTCCTGCAAGGTTGGCCCTTCTGCCGGCGTCTCCCGCTCAAAGGCGGCGGCTGGGTCCACATCGTCGCGACGCCGCAGTTCTGGGACGCCCGCCTCCCTGTTGAAGAGATCACCCTTCCCTTCAACGGGATCAAACATCGCTTGTTCCGGCGCATCCCCGCCTGGCGCCCCCCTGTCCGGTGTCTCCTGGTGTCTCTCCCGGTCCGGTGACAAGCTTTCCGGCGATGGGCGCTCCCCCGCCACCCCTTCGATTGGACTGTCGACCGCCTCCAGCAAGGGATTTTGGGCCAGTTCCTGTTCCACAAAGAGGGATAACTCCAGCGTATTCATCTGCAGGATCGCAATGGCCTGGCGCAGTTCGGGCGTCATGACCAGTTTTTGCGATTGTTCGATCTGCTGTCCCAATCCAACCCGCAAGGGCCATCACCCCTTGTTCAGTCTGTTCATGCTGTCTGCGCTCACTCCGGAATGGCCGGATAGGCGGGCTGGCGGATGACCCGGGCGGGAACGCCGGCCACGAAGGTGTTGGGCGGCACATCGGCCGTGACGACGGCGCCGGCGGCGACGATAGCGTGATCGCCGATGGACACGCCAGGCAGGATGGTGCTGTTGGCGCCGATGACCACGCCATCGCCGATGCGCACCTCGCCCAGGCGGTACTCCCGCAGCAGGTACTCATGGGCCAGGATGGTCGTGTTGTAACCGATGACACAGTCATTGCCGACGGTGATCAACTCCGGGTGTAGGATGTCCATCATCACCATAAAGGCCACTGAGGCGTCCTTGCCGACGCGCATGCCCAGCAGGCGGTAGAGCCGGTTTTTCAGTTCCAAAAAGGGCACGTACCGGGCCAGCAAAATGACCAGGACGTTGCGCAAGACCCGCCAGAAAGGGACATGGCCGTAGACATGGCGGAGCGAATTCTTACCTGTAACAGGATAGGCGACGGTGCGGCGAGCCATAGGTCAATCCCCCGTTCCGCCGCCCTGCCGGGAAAACTCCTCGGCCAGGCTTTCCAGCCTGCGCAGGCGGTGGTTGACACCCGATTTGCCCACCGGCGGGTTGAGCATTTGCCCCAGTTCCTTGAGGCTGGCGTCGGGAAATTGCAGGCGCAGTTCGGCGATCTCCCGCAGTTGCGGCGGCAGGTTGCCCAGACCGACGCGGCTTTGGACCAGTTGGATCATCTCCGTCTGCCGCAGGGCGGCGTCGACGGTCTTGTTCAGATTGGCTGTCTCACAGTTGACCAGCCGGTTGACCTGGTTGCGCATCCCTTTGACGATGCGCACGTTTTCGAAGTTGAGCAGCGCCGAGTGGGCGCCGATGATGCTCAGCATCTCCACAATCTGTTCGCTTTCCTTCAGGTAGACGATGAACCACCCCTTGCGCTGGCTCACCTTGGCCGTCAGGCCGAAGCGGTGCAGCAGTTCCGAGAGGGTCCGGGCGTGGGTCTCGTCGTTGGTGATGATCTCCAGATGATAGGTCCCTTCGGGGCTGTTTACGGAACCGCCGCCGAGGAAAGCCCCCCGCAGGTAGGCGCGCCGGCAGCACTGCCGTTTCAGCAGTTCCGACGGCGGTTCGAAAGAGAAGATCCCCTGGCTGTCGGTGATCCCCAGTTCCTGCAGGACATCCCTGCCGCCGACGCGGGCCGGCAGGGAGATGACGTAGACGTTGCTCTTTTTCAGCCGCCGCTTGCGGCGGACGAGGATCTGCGTCTGGAGGCCGAAGACGGCTTTGATCAGGCGGAAGATCTTGCGGGCCGAACTGGCGCTCTCCGTGGAGACTGTCAGGGAGACGCCCTGTTCGCCGCTGATCTGCAGCGAGCCGTCCATACGAAAAAGCGCCGCCAACTCCGCCAGTTGGCAGCAGCGGCGGCGGGGCTGGATGCGGGCCAGTTCTTCCTTCGTTTCAACGGAAAAAGACAATTCCTTTCACTCCTGCGCCTAGCCTTCCACACGGTTCTGCCAGGGATGGTGTTGGGGCGACCGGGCCATCTTGCGCCGGTAGAGGAGCCGATCAACCAGCCCCACCCGGTTCTGCCGTTCCCGCTCCCCGATCACCACCGCCATAATCGCCTGGGCCAGCCGGGCAGGATCATGACGGACAAAGTTCTCCTTATTGATCAGGCGGGCGCGTACAACCTTGCAGCCCTGCTTCTCCAGGTACTTGCTGTCGATGACGACCGGCTTCTGCCCTTTTTCTTCATACTTGCGCAACAGCGCCTTGGAGGCGGGCTCCGTGTTGACGATAATCGAATCGACCAGATTGCCGCCGCAGTGCCGGTGGATGGCCGCCACATGACGGGAGGCCGTGAAGCCGTCCGTCTCTCCCGGCTGGGTCATCACATTGCACACGTAGATCTTGGGCGCTGCCGTCTTGCGCAGCGCCTGGACGATGCCGCCGACGAGCAGGTTGGGGATGACGCTGGTAAAGAGGCTCCCCGGGCCGAGGATGATGGCGTCAGCCTCCTGGATCGCCTGCAAGGTCTGCGGGAGGGGAGCGCAATCCGGGGGGTCGAGGTAGACGCGACGGACCCCCTGCCCGTCGGCCGTGATGGCCGTTTCGCCCCGTAGGTGGAGGCCGTCGAGCCGTTCGGCGCAGAGGGTGACGTTGTGCAGGGTCGATGGCAGCACCCGGCCGCGGACAGCCAGGATACGGCTCATCAGATCAACAGCCTTCTCAAAGCCGCCGGCCGTCTGAGCCGCGCCGGCCAACAGCAGATTGCCCAGGTTGTGGCCGATCAACCCGTCTCCCTGGGCGAAGCGGTAGTTGAGCACCCGGTCCATGTCCGATTCCGTGTCCGCCAGGGCGACCAGGCAGTTGCGGATGTCGCCGGGGGCAACCATGCCCAGCTCATCGCGCAACCGTCCCGAACTCCCGCCGTCATCGGAAACGGTGACGATGGCCGTCAGGTTTGATGTGAATTCCTTCAAGCCGCGCAACAGCACCGAGAGCCCCGTCCCGCCGCCGATGACGACGATCTTGGGACCGCGCTCCAGAGAACGGCGGCGGTAGAGCACCTCCACCAGCCGGGCATCCCTCTCCGGCGCCAGCACCTCGAAGATGGAGCGGACCATGGCCATAAAGCCGTAGATGTGCAGGAAAAGTCCGATCGCGAAAATGAAGGCCCCCAGACCTGCCATCGCCCCGTGATCGTAGGCGCGGGACAACTGGCGCAGGCTGTTTTCCAGGTATCCGAAAAACTCGCCGTCAAAAAACAGCGAGATGCTCGTCCCCGTCAGGATCAGCCCGAGAAAGGAAAGGGCCATCCATCGCTTCACTTTTAACCCGGGGTAAAACCACATGAGCCACTTCACGTACCCTCGCCGCCTCCTCGGTCTTTGTCGATATCCCTGTGTTTGACGGTGATGGCGTAGTCCTCATCGGCCAGCGCCGCCGCCAGACGGTTGGCAAGGGTGACCGACCGGTGTTTTCCACCGGTGCACCCGATACCGACGACCAGGTGGCTTTTGCCTTCTTTCGTATAGTGGGGGAGCAAAAAGCGCAACAGCGAGTAGTACTTGCGCATAAAGACCTTGGTTGTCGGCGACGAGAGCACGTACTCCTGAACCGGTTCGTCATTGCCGGTCAGGTGGCGCAGCGTCGGCTCATAGAAGGGGTTCGGCAAAAAGCGAACATCCATCAGCAGGTCGGCGTCGCGGGGCGTGCCGTACTTGTAGCCGAAGGAGATGATGGTGATCCGCAACTGGGAGTGGCGGGCGTCCTTGCCGAAGAGTTCGAAGACCTGATTCTTCAACTGCTGCGCCGAGAGGTCTGATGTGTCGATGACCTTGTCGGCCCGTCCCCGCAGGTCGGCCAGCATCTGCCGCTCCAGTTTGATGCTGTCGAAGATGCGGGCGTCTCCGGAAAGGGGATGGCGGCGCCGCGATTCCTTGTACCGCCGGATGAGCGCCTCATCAGAGGCCTCCAGAAAAAGGATCTCGCACTGGATCCCCTGGGCGCCCAGTTGGTGCAAACCATCGCTCAGGGAGTCAAAAAACTCGCCGCCCCGGATGTCGATGACCAGGGCGATTTTCGCGATCTTGCCCTTCGAGTGAACGATCAGTTCGCCGAATTTCGGCAATAGGTTCGGCGGCAGGTTGTCGACGCAAAAAAAGCCGAGATCCTCCAGGGCGCGGATGGCCTGCGACTTGCCGGCGCCGGAGAGGCCGGTGATGATCACCATCTGAATGGCGGGCTTTTCGGATCCTTTCTCCATGGCGTCCCCCTACATTTCGCGCGGATCTGGCGCCGCAGTTTTTGATCGCTACAGGCTATTGTATCATATGTTGTCCCGCAAAGTTTACCGCCCTTTTTGTCAAAAAAAGCAGTTGGGGGAACCTCCCGGCGGTTCCCTTTTATCTCCCGTACAGTTTTGTCAACCAGGCCAGTTTGGACACCGTCGATTCCGCCAACCGGTCCCACTGGAAGCGCCAGCGCCAGTTCCCTTCCAGGGTTCCGGGATAATTCATCCGATGCTCCGTCCCCAACCCCAGCACATCCTGCATGGGGACGATGAAGGCGTCCGCCACCGAGGCCAGACCGAGGCGGATAAAATCCCAGCCGATGTCGCTGCCGTCGGTGTTCATGTATTCGAGCGCCCTTTTCCGGTCCTCCGGCGAGGCCGCATGGAACCAACCGAGGGTCGTGTCATTGTCATGGGTGCCCGTGAAAACGACGCAGTTGTGGGGGTAGCGGAAGGGGATAAAGGCATTTCCGTTTGCATCACCGGAATCAAAAGCGAACTGCAAGAGCTTGATGCCGGGAAAACCGAACTGTTCCCGCAAATCGATCACCTCGGGGGTGATCACGCCCAGGTCCTCGACGATAATGGGCAGGTCGCCGAGAGCCGCCTTCAAGGCCGTAAAGAGGGCGGCGCCGGGCCCTTTGCGCCAGCGCCCGTTTCTGGCCGTCTCTTCCCCGTACGGGATGGCGTAATAGGCCTCGAAACCGCGGAAGTGATCGATGCGCACGATGTCGACCATACGCAGGGCGTGGCGGAGGCGACGGATCCACCAGGCATAGCCCGTCTGTGCGTTCCGCTCCCAATCGTAGACGGGATTTCCCCACAGTTGGCCGTTCTCATTGAAGTAATCGGGCGGCACACCGCCTACCTCCCGGGGTCGGGAGCACTCATCCAGTTGGAAAATATCCCGCTGTCCCCACGTGTCGGCGCTGTCCATGGCCACGTAGATGGGCAGGTCGCCGATAATGCGGATGCCCCGGCTCTTGGCGTACTCGCGGAGTTGGCGCCACTGCCGGAAAAATAGATACTGGACAAAGCGGTGATAATCGATCTCCTTCGCCTGCTCCTGACGGAAACAGGCCAACGCCTGCGCTTCCGACCGGGCATACTCGGCGGGCCAATCCAGCCAGGACCGTTCCCCGAAATGCCGCTTCAGCGCCCGGTAGCAGGCGTACTCTTCGAGCCATTCTACCTGTTCGCCGCAGAATTGACGAAACTCCGATTGGTCATAGGATCGTTGGAGAAAGCGGCCATAAGCCCTGCGGAGAAACCGCTCGCTCTCCCCTTCGGCCCGTTCAAAATCGGCCTGTTGCGGCGGTGACGCCGGTTCCGGCGGCAGTTCTTCCTTTTCTAACAGCCCTTCTTCAAACAACAGCTCGGGGCTGATCAAAAGGGGGTTGCCGGCGAAGGCAGACAGCGCCGAATAGGGCGAATGGCCGAAACCGGTCGGTCCCAGGGGCAGCACCTGCCAAAGGGTCTGACCGGACGCCGCCAGGAAATCGACAAATCGCCGGGCTTCCAAGCCGAGTGTGCCCGAGCCGTGCCGGCCCGGCAGAGAGGTCGGGTGCAATAGCACCCCGCTGGCCCGCCGGGGAAAAAGTGCGCTCATCTCTCTTCCCTCACTTCCAAAATCAAGGACTGAAGGGGCTTCAGAAAGAGGGCAACCCTCCGGTTTTGGGCTGGGTAGGGGTCCAGGCGGATCGGCGGACCCTCTTCTAGGAGATCGATCAATTGTCCGCCGCCGGCGGCGCAGGCTTCCATCACCTCCGGGGGCACTTCGAACTCCAACCGCTCCCCCGGCGATTCAGCGTTAAAGTTGATGACCACGATGGCCATGGCATCTCCCTTCCGCCGGAGAAAAGCTGTCGCCTTACGGCTGCTGACAGCGATGAAGCGGATCTCGTCGCCGTGCAGAAAGGCTTTGGCGCTGCGGATGGCGAGGACATGACGGTACCAGGACGCCAGCGTTCGGTTGGCCGAAAAATCGATGGGCCGGAAATTCGCTTCAAAGTTGCCTTCAAAGAGCGGCGGCCGGAAGGCGGCGCCGTTCTCCTGCCCGGCATAGACCATGGGCACGCCCGGCAGGGTGAGCGCCAGGAGCACAGGCGGTTTCGAACGCTCCACCCCACCATAGGTCACGACGGTGCGGGGCTCGTCATGGTTTTCCGTGTAACGGATCATCCGGTGTCCCGGGAGGTAAGCGCCCCTTTCCCACTCGATCTTGTTTCGAATATATTGCACCTCATAATAGGGATCGTTGTGCCGTACGTCTTCGTGCAGGCTTTTCAGTTGGTTGTAAAGTTCGAAGGCGTAGATGCCGTCAAAGCCGGCTGACAACAGGTCGGCCATCCGTTCGTAGGCCTCGGCGATGAAGACGACCTCCGCCTTGATCGCTTTGACGCGTGGGATCGCCTCTCGCCAGAAATCGAGCGGGACCCAGTGGGCAAAATCACAACGATAGCCGTCAATGTCAAACTCCCGAACCCAGTATTCGAGGACGCCGGCCATGAACGCCCACATGGCCCGGCGATTTTCATCGTTATCATAGACCAGCCGGCGGGCGTTCGGTTTTCCCTCGACAGGAATCCCGTAGTTCAGGTCGGCCGTGTCCCACCAGTCGCTTGATGGCGGAATCGGTCGGGAATCGTCATCCCACAAAAACCATTCGGGGTGGTAGCCGCCCTTTTCCGGCGGATTGGCAGGGTCAAGGAGGATGTTGTCCGGGGCGCAGTGGTTGCCCACGAAATCGAGGAGCACGCGCAAACCGTTGGCATGGGCTTCATCGACCAACTCGCGAAACTGCCGCTTGGCCCTTTCGGCCAAAACGGCCTCCTCTTGATCGGTCGCAGTGCTCCAGTCGGTTGCCGTGCTCCGGCAGGTCGCCGTGTGCGGGCCTGTTGCTTCGTCCGCGTAAGGGTTCCCTTCCGTCTCCGCCAGTTCCGGGGCGACAGACAGATAATCACGGATCGCATAGGGAGACCCGGAAAGGCCTTTGCGGTATTTTCGCGTGATAGGATGAATCGGCAACAGGTACAGGGTATTGACGCCGAGCGATTTGATCCGAGGCAAGTCGCGTTGAATATCGCGCAACGTGCCGAATTGCCGGTCCGTCATGCCGTACACCCTGGGGTAGATCTGATAGATGATGGCGGATGTGAACCATTTGGGCCTTCCCATGGAATCACACTCCTCGTCTGTTACGTTCGACCCGATTCCAGTTATATCCTTCCCAATCCCATGAATCGAACGCAGAAAAAGCCCGACCTATCCGGCTCGTCAATAAAAAAAACGGGGCGTCTCCCGCAAGGATAACCCCATTTTCCGGCGATCATGTGTCTGCTTTTTCTGTCAGCGCCCAGCGACACAGGGCCGCGGCAACGCCATCCTCTTCATTGGAAGGGGCCACCCAGCCGGCATGGCGCTTCACCTCTTCTGGCCCATTGCCCATGACAACGCCGAGGCCGGCGTATTCGAGCATATCCATGTCGTTGTAGGAATCGCCAATCACCATAACGGCCTCACGGGAAATGCCCAAGCGTTCAGCCAGAAAAGCCAGGGCGGAACCCTTGCCGCTCCAAGGGTTCATAAACTCCAAGTAAAAAGGTTTTGAGCGCGTCACATAGAGCCGGTCGCCCCACCGTTGACGGCAGGGTTCCACCAGCGCAGCCATCCGCTCCGGTTCGCCGATGGCCAGGATTTTCGTCGGCAACGCCCCTTCCAGGAGACGGCGCTGGTCTCTGACGAGCGTCGCCGGCACCCGGGCCAGGCCCATGTATCCCAAGGCCTCTTCCCCCACCTTCTCCACGTGCAGGTGGTCGTCTACATAGATGTTGACATGCAGACCTTCGCTTCGCAAAAAATCGAAGACCTCAAGGGCCAAGTCCTGCGGGACGGGGTGGTGCAAGAGCACCTCACCCGTCGCACTGTCCTTGATCATCGCCCCCTGGTAGACGATCAACGGCAGGTCAAGGTCCAACTGGCGGGCATAGGGGAGGGTGGCGCGAAACATGCGGCCCGTCGCCAGCGTGACGGCTATGCCCTGCCGCCGGGCCTGGGCGATGGCTTGTTGCACCGGCAGGGAAATGCGCAAGTCAGGCGTCAGCAGCGTGTCATCCACGTCGATGGCTACGAGTTTTATCGTCTGTTCCATCTGTTCCGTCGGTTCCACCAAAGGCTCCTCCTTATGCGGCGTCGCGCTTGTTACTCCGGCGACACGCCAAGTCGCGGTTTAGATAAATGCATAGTGATAGAAGCATACGATTAAGATTCATCCCGGACGAACCAACTGAAAAGTGTGCTGAACAGGGAGATCAACAGCGCTCCGAAAAAAGCGGCGCCGAAGCCGGACACCTCAAACCCGCGCACCAACCCGCTGACCATCCAGAGCATGAACCCGTTGATGACCAGGGTAAAGAGCCCCAGCGTGAGCAGGCTGATCGGCAGCGTCAACACAAAGATGATCGGACGAATGACGGCGTTGACGATCCCGAGGACGAGGGCGGCAAACAGCGCCGGCACGATGCCCGCGATCTTGATCCCCGGGATGAACAGCGCCGCCAGGGCCAAAGCAAGAGTATTCAAGAGCCATCGTAGAATCAGCGAATTCATCTTTTCCCTCCAGTTTTTTTAGCCTTTTGCGGATTCAGTGGAACGCTGTAACGCTGCAAGCACCCGTTCTGCCAGTTCCTCCGTCATCCCCTCCACCGCCGCCAACTGGGCCACCGTAGCGGCGGCGATCGCCTTCACAGAGCCGAAGTGCCGCAGGAGCGCCGTCCGCCGTTTCGGGCCGATGCCGGCGATGCCGTCCAGGGCAGACGCCGTCTGCGCCTGGGCGCGCAGTTGCCGGTGGTAGGTGATGGCGAAGCGGTGCGCCTCGTCGCGAATGCGCTGGATCAGGTAGAGCGCCCGCGAACCCCTCGGGAGGATGATCGGTTCGGGGTTGTTTTCATGAAAGAGCCACTCATTCTCCTTCGCGAGGCCGTAGGTGGTGATGTAATCGTAACCCACGCCGGCCATCGCCTCCCGAGCCGAACTGAGCTGCCCCTTGCCGCCGTCGACGATGACCAGATCGGGCAAGGTGGCGAATTTGGCGCTCATCGGGTCGAGCCGGCCGGCGTCGACTTCGTGGGCCTCCTCGCGGGCTCGGGAAAAGCGCCGGGTGAGCACCTCGGCCATGGAGGCAAAGTCATTGGGTCCCTCCACCGTCTTGATGCGGAAGCGCCGGTAATCGGACTTCTTCGGCGCCCCGCCCTCAAAGACGACCATGGAGGCGACCGATTCCTTGCCCATCGTGTTGGAGATATCGAAACATTCGATCCGCCAGGGCGGCTCGTCGAGGCCGAGGAAGCGTTGCAGGTCGAGGACAGCCTCTTCGGTCATCGATTTCTTCCGTTGCTGCTCATTCTGCAGTTGTTCCAGCGTGAGCAGCGCGTTTTTAGCGACCATCTCGATCAGTTTCAACTTGTCGCCGCGCTTGGGCACGCGGATCTCCACGCGCCCCTGCCGTTTTTCCCGCAAGAACCGGGCGATCAGTTCCTCCTCCTCGGCCGACTCGATCGGTTCTTGGAGCAGGATCTCCCGGGGCACGAAATCGCTGCGGCTGTAGTACTGCTTGACGAAGGCGGTGATCACCTCGGAGCGGTCCAACTCGTCGGTGCCCTCGATGATGTAGTGTTCCCGGCCGATCAACTTGCCGCCGCGGATGAAGAAGATCTGGACACAAACCTGGTTAAAGCCGCGGGCCATGGCGATCACATCCTGATCGGCCATGTCGACGGAGACGACCTTTTGCTTCTCCATCACCTGTTCCAGCGCCCGGATGCGGTTGCGCAGCGTCGCCGCCCGCTCGAACTCCAGGTTTTCCGCCGCCTCCTCCATCTCGGCTTGGAGTCGCTTGCGCAGTTCGTCCTCCTTCCCCTCCAAGAAGGCGACGATGTTGCCGATGATCGCCATGTACTCCTGCCGGGGGACGCGTCCCGCGCAGGGGGCGAGGCAGCGGCCGATGTGGTGGTTGAGGCAGGGGCGCTGGCGCCGATCCAACTCGCGACGCGAACAAGTCCGCAAGGGAAAAAGGGTGCGCAGCAGTTCCACCGTCTCCCGGACCGCTCCTGCCGAGGTGTAAGGGCCGAAGTACTTGGCGCCGTCCTTCTCCAATCGCCGCGTGATCAAGAGCCGGGGGTAGGTTTCCTGTAAGGTCACCTTCAGGTAAGGGTAGGTTTTGTCATCGCGCAGCATAATGTTGTAGCGCGGCTTATGTTCCTTGATCAGGTTGCACTCCAGGATCAGCGCTTCCAGTTCCGAATCGGTGACGATCGTCTCCAGGTCGCGGATGCGGGCCACCAGCGCCTGGGTCTTCGCATTCAGGTTGCGGGCCGACTGGAAGTAGGAGCGCACCCGGTTCTTCAGGTTGATCGCCTTGCCCACATAGATCACCTGACCGGCCTCATCCTTATACAGGTAGACGCCAGGCTTCTCGGGCAGACTCTTCAATTTTTCCTGCAAAGCGATATGCAAGTCGAGTTCACCTCATGCTTATGATAGCACAATCATTAAAAAATGGTTATCCACAAGGATCTCGACATACCGTTCACGAACATGGCAAATACTTCTATTCATTCTATTATTGACTGACGAAGGAGGTTTTTCCTTGTCTTCTCTCCGACTGGACCTCGCCTACTCTACCGTCGAATCGGCCATCGGCGCTTTGGAAGGTCCCATCCGCCAAGCCCATGACCTGCTGCATAACAGAACCGGCGCCGGCAGTGAATTCACCGGCTGGCTGCAACTGCCCGAGACCTTTGACCGTTCCGAGTTTGACCGCATCGTCGACGCCGCCGCCCGCATCCGCGCCTCCTCCGATGTGTTGCTCGTCATCGGCATCGGCGGTTCCTACCTAGGCGCCCGCGCGGCCATCGACATGCTCAGCCACAGCTTTCACAACCAGCTTGCCCGCTCCCGCCGCCCCGGGTGCGCCATCCTCTTCGCCGGTCACAACATCAGTTCCGCCTACCTGAGCGACCTCTTCGACATCCTCGAAGGCAAGGATGTCTCCGTCAACGTTATCTCCAAGTCCGGCACGACGACCGAACCGGCCATCGCCTTTCGCCTGATCCGCCAGTGGATGGAGAAAAAGTACAGCCCTGACGAGGTTCGCCGTCGTATCTTCGCCACCACCGACCGTGCCAAAGGCGCCCTCAAGCGCCTCGCCGACGAACAGGGCTATGAGACCTTCGTCGTCCCCGACGATGTGGGCGGGCGCTACTCGGTCCTCACCGCCGTCGGCCTGCTGCCCATCGCCGCCGCCGGCATCGACATCTCCGCCCTGATGGCGGGCGCCCGCGACGCCATGGCCGAGTACGCCGCCCCCTCCCTGGCGGCCAACGCCTGCTACCGCTACGCCGCCGCCCGCAACGCCCTCTACCGGCAGGGGAAACAGGTGGAACTCTTTGTCGCCTACGAGCCGTCGCTCCAACACCTGGCCGAGTGGTGGAAACAACTCTACGGCGAAAGCGAGGGCAAGGAAGGCAAGGGCATCTTCCCGGCGTCGGTCCTCTTTTCCACGGACCTGCATTCGATGGGGCAATACATTCAGGACGGCCTGCGCATGCTAATGGAAACGGTCGTCCGTTTCGACAAGCCCCGTCGGGAACTGGCAATCCCTCTGGCCGATGATGACAGCGACGGGCTCAACTTCCTCGCCGGCAAGACCGTCGATTTCGTCAACCAGAAGGCCTTCGCCGGCACCCTTCTCGCCCATGTGGACGGCCAAGTTCCCAACATGATCATCTCCGCCCCGGAACAGAACGCCTACCACCTGGGCCAACTGTTCTACTTCTTCGAAAAAGCCTGCGGCGTCAGCGGCTACCTGCTCGGCGTCAACCCCTTCGACCAGCCGGGCGTCGAGTCCTACAAGCGCAACATGTTCGCCCTGCTCGGCAAACCCGGCTTTGAGGCGGAAAAAAACGCCCTGGAGGCGCGTTTGCCAGCGAGTATTGCAGGTCATCCTTAGAAGCGTTGCCTTTAGTTGGCATTGGGACACTGAAAACGACAAAGAACAAGATGTCGAAGTCATGGTCGTGAAGCGTTGATGTTGGTCATGACTTCGTGCCCCGCCACACCACGCAACGACGGGGGATAACAATGACAACACCGCTCGTCTACTCCACACTCTTCGCCGTGCTCCTGGCCCAGGCCATCAAATTCGTCCGCGAGTCCATCCAGCACCGCCAGATCCTCTGGTCTCGCTTTTTCGAACCGGGCGGCATGCCAAGCTCCCATACAGCCCTTGTCGTCTCCCTCTTCACTGGCGTGGCCCTGCGGCAAGGTATCTACTCCGACCTTTTCGCCGCCACAGCCGCCATCGGCGCCGTCGTCATCTTCGACGCCATGGGCATCCGCCGCTCCGCCGGCGAGCACGCCAGAACGATTAACTGGATCCTCGTCTTCCTTCGCATCCGTCGCGGCGAAGATGTTCCTTTGAAAGAGCGGCTCGGCCATTCTCCGCCGGAGGTCCTGGCGGGCGCGGTTCTGGGGTTCCTTGTCGCATGGGCGGCAGGAATGTAATCTCTTACTGGTGAAGTCTGTGAAAGAACTACCAAGCTCTGCTTGTACGCTCTATAATTATAGCTAACAGGAGCGACGGGAGTGAGGTGGAACCCATGGACCGCTTGAATGAAATATTCCAAGCCCTGCGGTTTGCTTTCACAGAACCTCTGGCCGACCAGATCCACGTCCAATGGATGTCTTTTCAACTGAGCTTAAAAGAATTCTTTTACCTCAGCCTCACGCTGTACTTTGTCGCCGGTGTCGTCGTGGGATTTCTCTATGCCCGATATCGCTACCGCCCACAGAAGAAAACGATAGCCCAATCTGGGATGCCCCTTACCCATCCCACAGCGATGTCCCCACGGGAAGCGCATGTGAAGAGCAAGGGTGAACTAAAACATATCCTTGACGAGGTTTCCGCTACGGAAGACACAGACGATTAAGGCTACCCCCCATCCCTCACGGATGGGGGGTTTTTTGCGCATTCTCATGCCCTGTTCTAAAACAATCGAGGTACATATTTGTTCTCGCGCAAGAATATATAGTGGCAGGAGCTTAAAGCTCTAGAAAAAAATTCAAGTTCGATTTTGGGGGGTGAGAAAGCACTCAGGGGTATACTTCGGCTTCATGTTCGAACAAGCTTTTTTAGCTCTTGTCCGATCAATTCTATTGCGTTTTTTTCACGTGTTTTGAACTAGAGCCAAGCATACTCTTGAGTGACAGAGAGTCCATCCATCTAACGCGCCTCGCAAGGAACAAAAGCACCCCGCAAAAAATCTAAAGAAAACAGGGAGGGCATCCACGAAGATGAACAACTTATTAAAGAGCTGGAAATCCCGCGCCTTGGCATCGGCTGTCATGATCGCGTCGCTGATCCTGCCGAACGCGGCCTTTGCCGTCGACCGCGCGCAACCGCTTCCAAAAGCGCCGCTGCAAACCCAAGACATCAACTTCTTTGGCTGGGTCACGGGCAAGGTTGCTGTTGATCCGTTCGGTGGACATACCTACGGTCTTTTTGACGATGACATCAATGTCGCCCATGCCAAATCCATCGCCGAATCTCTCGGCGGCCACTTGGCCCGGATCGACTCGGCCCAGGAACAGGACTTCATCCACACGCTGATGCAGAAGGGGAACAAAAACTTCTACTGGCTTGGCGCCCTCGGAAGAACCCCGGGAATGAACAACGCGTTCTTCTGGCTTCCTGCCAACAGTTATCCTGCGGCTACGATCGATTACGCCGATTGGGCCCCCGGTGAGCCCAATGACCGCGGCGGAGAGGACTTTATCGCCATCAGCAAGGAGAACAGCCAATGGTATGACCTGTTCGGACGCCAAAACGAACTGCGTGACAGTGGTCAGACCAAATTCGGCTATATCGTAGAATGGGAATTCACCTACCGGCCGTCGGTTGAGCAACCCTCCGTGCGCGACAACCTGAACGGCAGCCCAACCTTTGCACATACCTATTTCCTCTATGACATTTCTCGGGACACCGATTTCCCAATGGATGGTAACAACAACTTCGCGCAAGCCCAACAGTTCGCCGTGGCAAAGGGCGGTTACCTGGCCACGATTCAGTCGGAACATGAAAGAAACATCACCAAGTTCCTGCTGGCCCTTGGAAAACGGAGCGCCTACTGGCTCGGCGCCACCGACCGCTTAAACGGGACTTGGAACTGGATCAACCCGAACGGCACGCTGGGCGCCGCTTTTGGCCCGTGGGAAGCTAATTATTTTATCAACGATGACCAAGGTGGCGAACATTATCTGCAAGTCCTCAATAACCGTAAATCCCCCGACACGATCGGTCTGTGGAATGACGCCTACGGCGGCTACTCCAATAACGTCGGCCTGATTGTTGAAAGAAACGAACTCCGCTAACAAGCGGTCCCTTTCGGACCCGGCGCTCAAGCGCCGGGTCTTCCTCTTTCGTGCCCTGGAAAAGGGACTCCCTAATAGAATCGCCCCTATAAGTGAACACAGCCGACCCTATTGATTTGGGTCGGCCTTGCTTCTTCTGTTATTTATCCTTGCTCTGCTAAAATGCCGAGTCCACCGGCATCCCCGGCTTCCGCCGCAGCACCTTTTCCAAAAACCGCCCCGTATGGGAGACCGCTGACTGGGCGATCTCCTCCGGCGTGCCGACCGCCACGATGGCGCCGCCGCCGTCGCCGCCCTCGGGACCCAGGTCGACGATGTAGTCGGCCGTCTTGATCACATCCAGGTTGTGCTCGATGACGAGCACCGTGTCGCCGGCGTCAACGAGCCGCTGCAAAACGCCGAGCAAGCGGTCGATATCAGCGATGTGCAGGCCTGTCGTCGGCTCATCGAGGATGTAGAAGGTTTTGCCGTTGGATCGGCGGGACAACTCCGTCGCCAACTTGACCCGCTGGGCCTCGCCGCCGGAGAGGGTCGTCGCCGGCTGACCGAGGCGGATATAGCCGAGACCCACGTCCTGGAGCGTCTGCAGTTTGCGGGCGATCTTGGGGATATTCCGGAAAAACTCCAATGACTCGTCGACAGTCATGTCGAGGACGTCGGCGATGGAGCGGCCCTTGTAGCGGACCTCAAGCGTCTCCCGGTTGTAGCGCTTGCCTTTGCAGATCTCGCAGGGGACGTAGACGTCCGGCAAAAAGTGCATCTCGATCTTGATGATGCCGTCGCCCTTGCAAGCCTCGCAGCGGCCGCCGCGCACGTTGAAGGAGAATCGGCCCGGGCGGTAGCCGCGCATCTTCGACTCCGTTGTCTGGGAAAAGAGGTCGCGGATGGCGTCAAAGACGCCCGTGTAGGTGGCCGCGTTGGAGCGCGGCGTCCGGCCGATGGGCGATTGGTCAATGTCGATGACTTTGTCCAGGTGTTCGAGCCCCCGGATCGCCCGGTGCGCCCCTGGTTTGCTCCTAGCGCCGTTCAGTTCGGCCGCCAGGGCTTTGTGCAGGATCTCGTTGACCAGCGTCGACTTGCCGGAGCCGGACACGCCGGTCACACAGGTGAAGACGCCCAAGGGGAAGCGGACATCGATCTCCTTCAGGTTGTTCTCACAGGCGCCAAGCACCTCGACCCACTTGCCGTTGGGCTCGCGGCGCTTTTCCGGCACCGGGATGAACTTGCGGCCGGACAGGTACTGGCCTGTCAGGGAACGGGGCTCCTCCATGATCACCGGCAGCGGCCCCTCGGCGATGATCTGGCCGCCGTGAGCGCCGGCGCCGGGACCGATGTCAATGATATGGTCGGCCGCCAACATGGTGTCCTCATCGTGCTCGACGACGATCAGCGTGTTGCCCAGGTCGCGCAGCCGCTGCAAGGTGGCGAGCAGTCGCTCGTTGTCGCGCTGGTGCAGGCCGATGGAGGGCTCGTCCAGGATGTAGAGGACACCCATCAGGCCCGAACCGATCTGGGTGGCCAGGCGGATGCGCTGGGCCTCGCCGCCGGAGAGGCTGCCCGCCGAGCGGGCCAGCGTCAGGTACGTCAGTCCCACGTTGACGAGGAAGCCGAGGCGCTCGCGGATCTCTTTCAGGATCTGGCGGGCGATGATCATCTCCCGCTCGCTCAGGTCGATGTCGGTGAAGAAGCGCAGCGCTGCCGCTACGGACATCTCTGTCAGTTGGTGGATGTTTTTGCCGCCGACAAGCACGGCCAGGCTCTCCGGCTTCAGGCGGGCGCCCTTGCAGGCCGGGCAGGGCTTCTGGCCCATGTACTCTTCGATGTCTTCGCGGGACCAGTCGGACTGGGTCTCTTTATAGCGCCGCTCCAGGTTGGTGACGACGCCTTCATAGGTGGTCTCAAAGCTGCGCCGCTCGCCGTCGTAGTTGGTGAACTGGACGCGGATCTTCTCCTTGCCCCCGCCGTAGAGGATCAGCTTCTGGATCTCCGGCGGCAGGTCCTTGAAGGGCGTATCGGTAGAGAAGTCGTGCAACTCAGCCAGGGCCTTCAGCATCTGGGGGATGTAGGCCGAGTTCATCCGCGCCCAGGGGACGAGCGCCCCCTCGTCGATGCTCTTCGTCGGATCGGGCACGACAAGGTCCGGATCGACTTCCATCTGCACGCCCAGGCCGGTGCAGTTCGGGCAGGCGCCATAGGGGGCGTTGAAGGAGAAGATGCGCGGCTCGATCTCGCCGACAGAGATGCCGCAGTCGGCGCAGGCGAAGTTCTGGGAGAAGGTGAACTCCTTCTCGCCCATGAAATCGACGACGGCCAAGCCCTCGGAGAGGTTCAGCGCCGTCTCCAGCGAGTCGGCCAGGCGGGTGGCGATGTCGGCCTTGAGGATGATGCGGTCGACGACGACCTCGATGGTGTGCTTCTTGTTCTTCTCCAGCTTCACCTCTTCGGTGGCGTCCATCACCTGGCCGTTGACGCGCATGCGCACATAGCCGTTTTTGCGGATGTCTTCGATGACCTTGACATGTTCGCCCTTTTTGCCGCGCACCAGCGGCGCCAGGATCTGCAACCGCGTTCCTTCAGGATGCGCCAGGATCTGATCGACCATCTGCTCCACCGTCTGCTGGCGAATCGGCTGGCCGCACTTGGGACAGTGGGGCCGGCCCACCCGGGCGAAGAGCAGCCGCAGGTAGTCGTAAATCTCCGTCACCGTGCCGACGGTGGAACGGGGGTTTTTCGATGTCGTCTTCTGATCGATGGAGATGGCCGGCGACAAACCTTCTATATAGTCCACGTCCGGCTTGTCCATCTGGCCGAGGAACTGGCGGGCATAGGCCGACAGGGACTCCACGTAGCGGCGCTGCCCCTCGGCATAGATCGTGTCAAAAGCGAGAGAGGACTTCCCCGAACCGGAAAGGCCGGTGACGACGACCAACCGGTCCCTTGGGATGTCCACATCAATGTTCTTCAGGTTATGGGCGCGGGCCCCGCGGACCCGGATCTGATCCATCATAATACCTCCGGCTTCCCCCTTAATCTCCGTCAAAAAGTGCGATAGCGGGCGCCGGCCCGCTCTTTTTTACTGTTTCTGATTATAGCATAAAGGAAGCGGACTTGCCGATGGATCGCCCTCCCCTTCCCTGACACTTTTCGGAACCGCCCGGAACCGGCCCGAACCACCCTTACCCGTCTGTCCGGCCACGCGCCCCCCGGCGCGCCATTTTTTTCCCCCATCATTGTTACCTTCCATTTTCTCCCTGAATATGTATAAGTAAACGTGAAGAAGGGGAGAACGGCATGCGCTGTAAGCCCAAACCGCCTTATGACGACTGGGACTGCGGTTTCCACACCCATGACTACCACTTCGAGTCTTGCCAGAGCGAAGGCCACCGGCACATACTGAGCGGCCAAACAGAGCCTTCTGTCAGCAAACGGGACCATGCCCACCGGTACGCCGGGGTCACCTCCTTTAACGACAACCATGTCCACTACTACTGCGGATGCACCGGTCCGGCAATCTATCGGCCCGGCTGCGGCCATTACCACTGCATGGAGGGAACCACCACCTGCGACGACGGCCACGTTCACCGCTATGAGGGCAAGACCTGCAACACGATCAAACTGTGAGCTTGATCCGGCAAAAAGCGCAAAAAGCCCCATCCTCTCCGTTGAAGGTAGGATGGGGCATCCTTTTCTCCGTCATCGCCATGCTGTCGTTAATGTCACGGGTAGCTGCAGTGGATGTAAAAATAGCTGCTGTAAAAGTAAATGGCAGAAGTAGAAGTAGGTAGCAGTAAGCAGTAGTAAAAACAATGCAGAAGCAACTGGATGATTGCGCAGAATGATTTGCGAGGATCGTTTAGGCGCGACGGCTTTCGGCGGTCACCTTTTCCAGGATCTCCTCATGGAAAAGGACTTCCGCTTCGATTTTGAAAATCTGCGCGTCAAGGTCATAGTACTGTTTAATAAAGTCATTCTTCAGCATCAGACAGTTGTCCAGGTTCCAGTTGTCGAAGCACTCCACCTTCATAGCCAAGTAATCCCTGTGGTTGAGCAGTTCCGTCCGGCGTTCCCGGAGTGTGGCGATCTGGTCCTCCAGTTCCTTCTTCCAGGCCAGGAGCATCTTTTCCCGCTTGCCCAGGCTCCAGTTTACCTCGGCCTGTTTTCTTGCCACTTCGCCTCGGGAAATCACGTATTTACCACCTTCCTTATTTATATTATTCTACATATTTCGACAAGGTGATTGTGATTCCTTTTACAAAAACGGGAAAATGGAAAAAAGCCCGGCCAGTGGCTGGGCTTCAACGGTTTTTTGTTGCCTATTTATCTGTCGTTCAACTGCCTTTTTTCCGTCCCCGCGGGCGGGGCGGCTCCACGGCAGGAGTGAAAAAAGTCAATCCGGGATCCTCCATGGGCGGCTGGCTTTTCCCCCGGCCGCGCCCTTTCGAAGCGGCAGGGCCGTTACCTACAGTTGCGTCGGTTTTTCTTCCCTTCCGGGCGCTTTTCGACGAACCAGCAGCTACTCCGGTTGCCGTTCCACCCGCCGTTCCCGCCCTCGCGCCGCTGCCCCCGGCCTTCGCCTTGGGCGCGGCGCCCCGCAGTTCGATGATCACGTCCCGCAGGAGGGCGGCCCGCTCGAACTCCAACTCCTTGGCCGCCTGGCGCATCTCCCCTTCCAGGTCCGCGATCAAAGCGGCCAACTGTTCCGGCGCCATCGCTTCCGTACCGGCCATCGCATCAGGTGCGGCGGCGGCCTGATAGGCGTTCTCGGGCAGCAAGTCCTCGGCCACCCGCTCAGGAGCCCCCTGGAATCCCGCGCCGTAGAGACCTTCACGCACGATGCCTTCACCGTCATCGCCGGCAAAACCTGTGGCATAATCGCCCTCCCCGGGCGTCACGGGCTGCATTCCCGGCGCATCCGCCACAGCTTCCGCGCCTTTTTTGCCTGTCCGTTTTTTCAGGAAAGCCGCCGCGCGGGCCAACACGCCGCCGCCCGGCGTGGCGGCGCTGCCGGCTTCCTTGCGGTCGCCGCCCGAGATGGTCATCTCGATGACGTTGCGGACCGCCTTTTTGACGGTCTGCGGCGTGATGCCGTGCTGCTCGTTGTGGGCGATCTGGATGGCGCGTCGGCGGTTCGTTTCGTCGATGGCCTTCCGCATCGACCGGGTGATCGTGTCACCGTACATGATCACCGTACCCTCCACGTTGCGGGCCGCCCGGCCGATGGTCTGAATCAGGGAGCGATCGGATCGGAGGAAGCCCTCCTTGTCGGCGTCGAGGATTGCCACCAAGCCTACCTCGGGCAGGTCCAAGCCCTCCCGCAGCAGGTTGATGCCGACGAGGACATCAAACTCGCCCAGGCGCAGGTCCCGGATGATTTGCATGCGCTCGATAGCGTCCACATCGGAATGCATCCAGCGGACGCGGACGCCCACGTTGCGCAGGTAGGAGGTCAGGTCTTCGGCCATCTTTTTCGTCAGCGTTGTCACGAGAACGCGCTGGTCCTTCTTGACGCGCTGCCGGATCTCGTCGAGGAGGTCATCGATCTGCCCCTTCACGGGACGAACGTCGATGACCGGGTCGATCAGGCCCGTGGGACGGATGATCTGTTCAACCACCTGCTCGCTCCGCTGCAACTCGTAATCGGCCGGCGTGGCCGACACGAAGACGACCTGGTTGAGCATCTGCTCAAACTCATGGAACTTGAGGGGGCGGTTGTCTGCCGCCGACGGCAGGCGGAAGCCGTGTTCGACCAGGGTCGTCTTGCGTGAGCGGTCCCCCTGGTACATGGCGCCTACCTGGGGGATGGTCACATGGGATTCGTCGACCATGAGCAGGAAGTCTTTCGGAAAGAAGTGCATCAGCGTATAGGGCGGCTCGCCGGGCGGACGGAAGGTGAGGTGGCGCGAGTAGTTCTCAATGCCGGTGCAAAAGCCCATCTCCCGCAGCATCTCGATGTCGTAGCGGGTGCGCTGGGCCAGTCGCTGCGCCTCTAAGAGCTTGTCCCGCTCCTTGAACCAGGCGAGACGCTCCTCCAGTTCTGCTTCGATGTTGGCGATGGACAACTCCAGTTTGTCCCGGTTGGTCACATAGTGGGTGTTCGGAAAGATGGAGATGTGGTAGCGCTCGCCGTAGATCTCGCCGGTGAGGGTGTCGATCTCGCTGATGCGCTCCAACTCGTCGCCGAAAAACTCCAGGCGCACCGCCCGGTCCGAGTAGGAGGCGGGGAAGACCTCGACCACGTCGCCGCGCACCCGGAAGGTCCCGCGGGTGAAGTTGATGTTGTTGCGGCTGTACTGGATGTCGACGAGCCGGCGCAGGATGGCATCGCGGTCGTAGATTTGCCCCTTGCGCAGGGAGATCATCTGGTCCAGGTACTCCTCGGGGGAACCGAGGCCGTAGATGCAGGAAACGGAAGCGACGATGATCACGTCGCGCCGCTCGATCAAGGCGGCAGTGGCGGCGTGGCGCAATTTATCGATCTCGTCATTGATCGAGGCATCCTTTTCAATATAGGTATCAGAATGAGGCACATAGGCCTCCGGCTGGTAGTAGTCGTAGTAGCTGACAAAGTACTCGACGGCGTTGTCCGGGAAAAACTCCTTGAACTCAGCGCAGAGTTGGGCGGCCAAGGTCTTGTTATGGGCCAGCACCAGGGTGGGCCGCTGCACCTTCTCGATGACAGAGGCCATGGTGAAGGTCTTGCCGGTCCCCGTCGCCCCCAGCAGCGTCTGGTGTCTCATGCCTTTTTCGATGCCTTCGACCAAGCGCGCGATGGCCTGGGGCTGGTCCCCTTTCGGGGCGAATTCACTTTTCAATTGAAACAACCGTTGTTCCATATTTCGACCAACCTCCAGTTTCCAAAAAAGCAGGATAAGCAGACAAGCATCCGGTATCATACACCATACCCAATGATTCATTATATCAGACGCAAACCTTCCGCGCCCAACCTTATCCTGCCAGTGAAAAACTCCGAGACTCCATCATCTTTTTGCGAATGGATGTTATAGCCTGGACGTCCTTTCGATCATGTCCATGGAATATGCAGGATTTGCAGAATGAAAAGTGGAATAGGATACAGGAAGATTGCGCTGGATAGCAGAATCTGATCCCACTATTATTCGCTTCCACTAAGGGAGGATTTTCGTGAGCAAAAACAAACCGAACAGCAACGCAGCATCGCAAAAGGAGACCGCCGCGACATCGACCGCCCCGGCGACGTCAACGGCCAAGAAGTACGGGCCCGACAACCCGAACGAAGAACTGCTCAAATCTCCTGCGGTCAAACTGGTGGCCATCGCCTTCGGCACCGCCGTCTCCTACATCGTCGGCCGTATGGTCCAAGGGGGCGGTCCCCAGGAAGTGCCGCTCGGTCTCTACGCCGCCGGCTTTTTCCTGTCCACATCTCTCTTTCTCTTCGTCCGTTCGCTGATGAAGAAAAAGAAGTAAAGCGCCTGCCTCGTTTTTTGAGCCGTCAGCCCTGGAATGATATACTAAATAAAAGGGAACGTAAAAACACGATCCGGTTGGTAGTCCGGATGCGCCGTTGCGCCCGGCGTCAGTAACCTCCCCCCCTCGGGGTGTCCATCGTTCCCGGTGTTGCACATTGGAGGGGGAAAAAGATGAAACTTACCGTTTTCTTTGATGATCCCTTTTGGGTTGGCGTTATCGAGTCGATCGACGAACAGTGCCGGCTGAAGGCGCACCGTCACCTCTTCGGCGCCGAACCGAAGGATGGAGAGGTGCAGGCCTTCGTTCTGGGCCAGATGAACAGTCTCCTGCGAGGCGCAGCGCAGGAGGTGGAAGTGGAACCGCTGCCGGAGCATCCGGTCAACCCCAAGCGACTGGCCCGCCAGGTAGCCAGGGAATTGGCGGACCGGGGCGTATCCACCAAGGCGCAGGAGGCCTTGCAACGCAGCTTCGAGGCCCGGAAAAAGGAACGGCAGGTCGTCAGCCGGCAGCAGCGCGAGGCCTTCAAAGAGCGCAAACGGGAACTGGCCCGGCTGAAGGCCAAAGCGAAACGCCGGGGACGGTAAAGGGAAAGGCAGGAAGAACGCTCTTCCTGCCTCGTCTTTTTTCGAACACTTTGGCGTCTCTGGGCCACCACGGCATTTCTTATGCCAATGGGGTGGCGCCGCGGCGTCCGGCCTATACGACACTTATCCTATCCTCGCGCTTATTTCGATGTTTTCGCGCCTTTGGCCGTTTTTCCGGCCTGTTTATCCAGTTCCTTCATGTCGACGGCATTGGACACATCAGGGAAGCGGATCGGAATGTTCACATCATGGGTCAGGATCGTCCCCTCCAGGTCGATGGAAACGGTCTTGCCCTCGGCGGTGATCCTTTCGACGCCCTTGAAATCCGTCCTGTCTGTCACGTATGTATCTGCGTTAATGTAGTAGATGTAACGGAAGTCGAGTTCGATGTTCTTCATCGCTTCGTTCAGTTCAGCCGCGTCCACGCCCTCCTTGGGCTTGGAGAGGGTCATCGCTTCTTGCATGTAGGCCTTCATCTTGCTGTTGTCCAACTGCAAGGTGACCACATAGTACCGCCTGCCGTCGACCCACTGTTCTTCCATGTCCGTCGGCATGAGACCCATTTTATCGATCATTTCCAGCGATTTCGCCGGGTTCTGGCTTTGGGCGAGCAATTCCTGAAACTCGGCAGGCAGATCCATTTCTTGCTTGACCCATTGATCCGACGCGGGGTTGTCGGGGAAGGGCATTTGCATGTACATGTCTTTCCCATCGAGATAGAAACGGAAGTCAATCGAACCGGGGGCGTCCGGGATGACCGGCTGACCGGCCATTTTCGGCATCTCCATGGTCATTTTCATGGACACCCGGCTGGGTTCGGTGGCCACAGCCCCTCGCAGCTTCATCTTCGCCGACAGGGGCGCCGGCATTTCCGGAACATTGACAGTGGCTTGCAGATCGCCGGTGATCAGGTAACTGGACAGACCGGCCGTAACCTCTGTCGTTTTCTTGAAGACCTCCATGGCCGGGCTGAGGGCCGACGCCCCGTCGTCAGCCATGGCCGCCGCAGGCGTTAAGAGAAGGCTGAGGCCTAGGATGCCGTTGAGAAACCATCGCTTCATTGGCAACACTCCTTTTTTATAAAAACCTCTCGCTGGTTCCAGTTTGCATTCACAATTACTAAATGTCAAGGCAGTCACATCCAAATCATAGAAGGATTTTTCCTTTCTTTGTGTAACCCCCTATTAAAATACGATCGGAATCACAATCACTCGTCGATTAACTCAATGCGAAGGAGGAACGCCATGGCCGCTTCTCTCCCGCTGCCGGTGCGCCTGCTCCTGTCCTTGCTGGCGGCGACTGCCGCGATTCTGCTGGCTGCTTCCTATTACAACTACCAGCGTTCCATGGAGGTCAAAACGGTGCTGTTGCAAAACAAGGCCGCCGGCATCGCCCAGACGATTGAGGCGCTGGCGCGCAAGAGCCCAAGCCGCACCCCTGAGGATCTGCAATCGCTCATCGCCAGTTGGCCTGAAGATCCGCACCTCTTTGACCTGACCGTCTTTGACCGCAACGGCGTGATCATCGCCCATCGCGATCCGGCGCGTTTAGGGAAAGAGGACGCCGCCTCTTTGTTCCTCATCCGGCAGGTTTTAGCGGAACAACAAATCCGTTTCCGCTACCTGAAGGGGCAACCGCCGGCTGCTTTCTCCACCGGCGCGGCGTCTGGCTTACCGGAATTGTCCAACCCTGCCCAACCGATTCCGCCCCGTTTCGAGGCCTTTCTCCCCCTCCATCTGGGGGGCTTTGACGGAGAGGGCCCGCGCATGGCAGGAGATTACCAGCCCCGGTTTAAGGTGCTCCAGGTCCAACTCCTCGAAAGCGCAGCCGGCGACGTGAGTCGCGCCGCCTTGTGGCAGTTGTTTCTCATCGGCCTTGTCCTGTTGGGAACACTGACCGTGACGGCCTATCTGGCGCAAACCCTGCGCCGCTACTTCGCCCTGGAGGCGCGAGCCCGCGAACAGGCCCGTATGGCCTCCCTCGGCCAGGTCGCGACCTGGGTCGCCCACGAGGTGCGCAATCCCCTCGGCGCCATCAAGGGGCTCTTGCAACTGGTCCAGGAAACCATAGAGGAACGAGACCCCGATGGGCAGTCACAGCGCTACTGTGAAACAGCCGTCAGGGAGTCGGAACGTCTCGAACGTTTTGTCGGCGACTTGCTCGCTTACAGCCGCCTGCCCCACCCGGCGGTTGCGGAATGGCCGCTGGACCATCTGGTTCAGGAAATCACCGCTTTGTTGGAACCGGAACTGCGCAGACAGGATGCCGCCATCGTGACGCAGATCGAACCGCCCGGATTAATCGTCCGGGCCGACCGGGATCAGATGCACCGCCTCTTGCTCAACCTGATCCAAAACGCCCTGGCGGCGATGCCGTCAGGCGGCGATATTCACCTGCGCGCCCTTTCCAGCCCCACGGAAGAAGGCCTGTCGATCATCCTAGAGGACGAAGGGATCGGCCTGCCCCCGGGAGAGGAACACCGCCTCTTTGAACCCTTCTTCACGACCCGCGAAAAAGGCAGCGGTTTGGGACTGGCGCTCTGCCGCGATATCGTCAGCCGTCACGGCGGAACGATCCGCGCCGAAGACGCCCCGGGAGGCGGCGCCCGCTTCATCGTCAACTTGCCGGAAAAGGGGGAGCCGTGATGGAAGAGCCGCTTAAACTGCTTGTCGCCGATGATGAGGAAGCCATGCGCCTCTTTCTCTCGGCCGCGCTGGAGCGCGCCGGGCACCGGGTGGATGCGGCGGAAGACGGGCAGTCGGCATTGGAAAAAATCGGCGCGGCCGAGCAGAGCAAGGCGCCCTATGCCCTGGCCCTCATCGATCTGCAGATGCCCCGCCTCCCCGGCATGGACCTGTTGAGCCACATCCGCCGGCAGTGGCCTCACCTGCCCGTCATCATTCTAACGGCGCACGGCTCTATTCCTACGGCGGTGGAAGCCATGAAGCTCGGCGCCGCCGATTTCCTGGTCAAACCCCTGCCCAGCCCCGGCCATCTGAGAGAAGCCGTCAGCCGTGTTTTGGCCGTTGCACCCCCTTCGGCAAAAGTCTCCGCCCAACCGGAAAGAGAGCGCCTGTCGACGACCAACGCCGGGGATCGGGCCTTGCGCCGGTCAAACCCCGAGTTAGCCGTAAATGACCTGATCGCCTGCGACCCCGCCACCTGCGCCGTCCTGGAACAAGCGCGCCTCGTCGCCGAGACGGACACGACGGTACTGCTCCTCGGTGAGAGCGGCGTGGGCAAGGAGGTTTTCGCCAGCGCCATCCACCGTCTCAGCAAACGCTCCGCCGGTCCCTTTGTGGCGGTCAATTGCGCCGCCCTGCCGGCGTCGTTGATCGAGAGCGAACTCTTCGGCCATGAACGGGGCGCCTTCACCGGCGCCCATGTGTTGAAGCTCGGTCGCTTTGAACAGGCTGCCGGCGGCACCCTTTTCCTCGATGAGATCGGCGAACTGGAAGCGACGGTGCAAGCGAAACTACTGCGCGTGCTTCAGGAAAAGCGTTTCGAAAGGATCGGCGGGAACCGTTCCATCGCCGCCGATTGCCGCATCATCGCAGCGACCAACCGCGACCTCAACGCCGCCGTGCAGGAGCGCCTGTTCCGGTCTGATCTGTACTACCGGCTGGCCGTCTTTCCCATCGAAATCCCGCCCCTTCGCCGGCGTCCCGCCGACATCCTGCCGCTGACCTCCCACTTTCTCACCCGCTTCGCCGACAAAAACGGACGCGACCTGCCACGGCTGACCGAGGAGGCTGCGGTCGCGCTGCGGGAACATCCCTGGCCGGGAAACGTGCGTGAACTGGCCAACGCCATCGAACGGGCGCTGATCCTCTGCGCCGGACGGCCCATCGAGCCGCGTCATCTGGGACTCGTCCACCGGGAAACGGACGGGGCGGCTCAAGGGGGGAGGGCCTACGGAGAACCCGATTCGACCGATGACGGGATCCTGAAACAGCAGGAGCGGGACACGATCCTCCGCGTCCTGGCCGCCAACGGCGACAACCGTCAGAAAACGGCCCAGCAGTTGGGCATCAGCGTGCGCACCCTCCGCAACAAATTGAAGGAGTACCGCATCCAAACGAACTGACAGCGACAGCGGCACTTTTTTCTCCTTGGGCGGCAAAAAGTTCCCCCACTGAAACTGTCACTTCACGAAAAGTCAGCCTTTCCACCCGCCACTGTGGCGGGTTTTTTCGTTGCGCAGTTGTTGGCACGCTTTTTGCATATATAGATCGGCAAAGGCAATACAAAGGAGGTATGCTCCATGATCCGAAAATCGATCTTGCACCCATCGCGCCGGGTAACCCTGGTCCGCTGGCTCTCGCTGCTCTTCTTTGTGGGACTCACATCCTACATCGGCCTGCGCCACCAGATCGTCGGCGGAGGGCCGCAAGGGGCGGCCCCGTTAGACACCTTTTGCATCTTCGGCGGCATTGAAACCCTGTGGTCCTATGCCACGACAGGCAAGTTTCTCGCCAAAACGAACATGGCCAACCTGGTGCTCCTCGCCGCAGGTATAATCCTCGTCCTCGTCGCCGGCGCCGGTTTTTGCGGCTGGATCTGCCCCCTCGGCGCCGTCCAGGAATGGCTGGGCGGTCTCGGCAAAAAGCTCTTCGGAAAAACCTTGACCGTCCCCCCCAGCGTCGACCTTCCGCTGCGCGCCCTTCGCTTTCTCTTTCTCGCCCTCATCCTCTACATGACCGTCCTCGACAACAAGCTCTGGTTTGAGCCCTATGACCCTTTCAAGGTGCTCTTCCACTTTGAGTTTGAAACGACCACGTCCATCGTCGTCCTGGCGCTCTTTGTCGCCCTCTCCCTCCCCATCGAACGTTTCTGGTGCCGCTACCTCTGCCCCCTCTCGGCCGTCTACAGCCTGGTGAGCCCCTTGAGCCTCTTCAAGCTCAAACGACAAGCCCACGCCTGCATCGACTGCGGCGCCTGCACCCGCAACTGCCCGGTGGGCATCGATGTGCAGCACTGCGGGACCATCCCCGACGGGCGCTGCATCAAGTGCCTGCAATGCATGGAATCGTGCCCGAAACCGGATGCCCTTGTGCTGGAAGCGGGAAAGACCGGTCCCGCAACCTCGGTTCCCCCGTCAGTATCCCGGTGAATTCCTCCGGCAACGGTCTAAGGGAGATGTTTTCATAATCAAGGAGGGAATGTGTGATGCGCATCAAACCGCTCCATTACGGATTGCTTGTACTGGCCCTATTCTGGGCCGTCGTCGGCGGCGCCATGGCCAGCAACCTGTGGGTGACCAAACAGTCGCTGCCTCCTGTCGGCACGGTCACTTCGACGGAAGAGATCAAAGGCTGGATGACGCTGGAGCAGATCGGTGAGACTCTCTCACTGCCGGCGCCGGAGGTGATCCGCCGCCTGGGCCTGCCCCCGGAAAGCGATCCGAAGAAGAAATTGAAGGAACTCGCCGCCGAACAGGGCAAGACGCCTGACGAATTGAAAGAGGGTCTGCTCGACCACAAATAAGGTCCTGATTTTGCGCATACTAGCTCCTGCAAAGGAGTGGAGCCCATGACGCACAGTGATGTGACGGAAGGCTTTCCGTCGCCTTCCCATCCTCTCCGGCATGCCCAGCCGGGCCAAGAAGGCGCCAGTCAGGCGCTGTCCCCCGATGAGGAAGGGCAGATCACCCAGGTGAGCGGCGGCGGGGAGATGCAATCCTGGGGCGATTTCGCCCTGCAAAGGGAACTGCACCGGTCAAACGACGATGATCTGCTGACATGATCTCCCATGAACACAACATGATCCTCCCATGAACGCAAAAAAGAGCCGGCGGGCCCTGAGGCCACTCCGGCTCTTTTTGCGTTATTAATAATAACCCCTGCGATAGCCTCTGCCGTAACCGACCCCGAAACCTGCCCAGAAGGGAAGGGTCAATGCCAGCACGGAGATGGCGAAAAAGGGATAGAAGAAAAGCCCGGGGTTGCTGGAATGAAACCATACACCGTTGGGAGTGACCCGTTGGATCCTGCCATGTAGCACCTTCCCGCAACTCAGGCGCATCTGAGCCGGTTTCCCGCAATGGGGAGAGACCGTGCGATAGCATACAGGCCGCAAAATCATTTCACGCTTCCTCCTCTTATTAGCAATTTTTGGATATTTTATTCTATGCCCATCTCGACTTTCGCGAGCGATTTTTTGTCCTTGAACATGCAAAACCGTCCCGATTAATCGCTCTCCCTTTCGCCAATCAAAAAAATAAAGTTGTCGCCTATACGGTGCGAGCGAAAATCGATCTGCCTATAATCATAGTATCTGGATACCATATAGGGGTAAGGAGGATTCCCATGGGAAAAACCGCGTTGTTTTGGCCTTCCAAGAACCCAGTGCTCAGCATACCGATCACATTGGCGCTTGGGTTCACGGCCGGTCTGTTCGTAGACACCAGCGGTCTCGGCAACTTTATTCTCATCTGCACTTTTTTGATGATCTACCCAACCATGATCGGCGTCAAACTGAAAGAGGCCTTCGACTTCAGCCACGCCAAGGTCGTCGGCATCTCCTTGGTCATCAACTTTCTGCTCATCCCGCTTTTAGCCTGGGGTCTGGGCACGACGTTCCTCTCGGGCGATCCGTCCATGATGGCAGGCCTGGCCATCGCCGGCCTGCTTCCGACGAGTGGCATGACCATCTCCTGGACGATGATGTTCAAGGGCAACGTGCCTGCCGCCATCAAAATGACCGCCCTCAGCCTGATCACCGGGTCCATCCTGGCGCCCTTTTATCTCCTCGTCATGGTCGGCAAGTACGTGCCCATCGACCTGATGAAGACCTTTACCACCATCGCTGTCATCGTCTTTCTGCCCCTGGTGCTGGGACATGTGACATTCCTGCAGTTAAAAGGAAAGTACGGCCAGGAACACTTCCAGAAGGTGATCAAACCCTACCTGCCGGCGGTCAGCTTCTGGGCCATGCTGGCCATCATCTTCGCCTCCATCTCCATGAAGTCGAAAATGGTGCTCGCCCGCCCTGACCTGCTTGGCGGCATCCTGCTCGCCCTGGCAATCTTCTACCTGATCAACTTCACCTTGAGCACCGTCATCGCTCGCCTCTTCCTCAACCGTATCGACGGCGTCGCCCTGATCTACGGGACAGTGATGCGCAATCTCTCCATCGCCCTCGGCCTCGCCATTACCGCCTTCGGCCCCCAGGCCGCCCTCGTCGTCACCCTCGCCTTCATCCTGCAGGTCCAGGCAGCGGCTTGGTACGGCAAAATGGCCGACCGCTACGGCTTCTTCGGCAAAGCGCCGGCAGATGGGCTTGCCGTAAAACAGGCGTAAAATTGCCATAGGAATATTCACTGCATCGCCACGGATAAGCACCGTGGCTTTTTTCATTGCAGTGCAGCAACGACAGTGCAGCATCTCTTCACCTTATTGGAGAAAGGAATCATCATTTTGACCTAAAAAATACAGGACTTCGCTATATTCTTGTCGAATAATGCTAATTTAGGAAAACGTCCAAAGGAGGTTATCTCTTGCGCAAGCGTATCCTCTGCGGGATCCTGACTCTCTCCATAGCCGCCACGGCGCCGTTCAGCGCCTTTGCCGCAACGGTCCGCCAATTTGGCGACGTCAACGCCATGATGATGGAATACCGCCCCATCATGAAACTCTCGGCCCAGGGAACGATCAAAGGCCGGGAAGACGGAAACTTCGGTCCCACCGACCCGGTCAAGCAGTTGGAGGCCCTCGTCATGGTCCAGCGCTTCTTCGGCATGGAGAATACAGCGATCGCCACTGCCAATCTGCTGACGGCTGAAACAGAGAAAAAATTCGGCGGCAATGTGCCTGCCTGGGGTAAAGGGTATCTTGTCACCGCCGTCAATCAGAATCTGCTCGATGCCGGAGAATACTTTCCATGGCATCAAGGGGCAACCAGAGCTTGGGTTGCTCGCCTCCTGGTCCGGCTTCTGAACAAAGAACAAGAGGCCCAAAGCCGCATGAGCGCCACCCTCTCCTTCGCTGACGCAAATCTAATCCCTGCCTCCCTCCGCGGCCATATCGCCATCGCCTCTGACCTTGGACTCATCCGCGGGCGAGAAAATGGCTGCTTTGATCCCAACGGCATCGTAACCCGCGGCGAGATGGCGATTTTCCTCGACCGGACAGAGCGGAAGATGGATCAGTTGCCTCCCGGGATCAATGAGGCTACCTTTATCAGCGGACGCGACGCCATTCTTTCAGTGCTGGGAGAAGGAAACCTCCTCAGTTCATTGTCTCTCGACACAAACGCCCGGATCTTTGGCGCCGAGAAAGCGGTCACCCTCAGTGACCTCAACCCCCAGGACAAAATTCGCTACATCAAAGATGGAGACAAGGTCGTATACCTTGAGGTGGTCCAGGGCAGCGGTCAATCAGCCAATGTGTTACGCGGCGAGGTGATCGCCTCCCTCCCAGAGCAGGGACTGCTCACCCTCAAGGATGACACCGGCAAACCTTTTACCTATTCCCTGGCTGCCAGCGTCAGCGTCATGAATCTGTCGGGGCAAAAACTCTCGACAAGTCAAGTCGGCCCCGGCAGCAAAGCGCAACTCCGGCTCAACAACGAAGGGAAAATCGCTGAAATCCTCCTTGAAAGTGTGGGCCAACAGGGTTTGCAGGGAACCATTATCGACATAAACCTTACGGCAAAACTGCTTGTCCTCTCCGATGGCGCCAATCATTATTCCTCCTATTATCTGGGAGATAGCGCCACTGTCGAATACAACGGGAAGCGTTTCGCCTCCCTGGAGGATTTGGCAAAAGGCGACATGGTCAGTGTCGAAGTCGACGGCAGCTATGTGGTCAACAAAATCATATTGCAAAAACCGAAGAGCACGGTGACCGTCAAGGGGACCGTCAGCCTGATCAGCAAAGACAGCCGGCTAGTGACGATCAAGGGCGACGACGGTCAACTGTATGCCTTCGAACTGCCGGAAACGACAGCGCTTCAGTTCTCTGACGGCACATCGGCGGCCATTGAAAACCTTTATCTGCAGGATGCAGTGACTGTGCAATTGGAGAGCGGGGCCGTCAAAAAACTGGTCATCGTCCGCGCAGGCAACACGAAGGGATTGACGGGGAAAATCGCCTCCATCGACACGAGCCGCCGTTTGCTGATCGTCAAGGATTCTCGGGATCGCCTTCAATCTTATGAGATCAAGGATCCGGTCATCCTGGACATCGAAGGGAACTCCAACCCGACAATCAGCAACCTGGGCATTGACACATCGATCGAGTTTGAATTGAATACAGACAACAAAATCACCTACATCAAGTCCAAAAACACCATTGAGGGTGTCGTCACCCGTGTTGACGCCGATCGTCACCTCATCACCCTCCGCGACACGACCGGAGCGGAAAAGATATACACCGTTGAAACGAATGCGGAATATCAGATTTTCCGGCGCTCCGGTGAAGATTTGGATGATGTCGACGTTGATGATCGAGTGAAGGCGCGGGTTTCAGGCGACAAAATCACCCGGATCCAAGTACACACGCAACTTACCGGCGAGATTATCGACAAAACCTCAGAACGCATCTACATAAAGGATATGGATGACTATGAACGTTCTTACACGGTGAACAGCAGTCTGAAATTGACAGTGCCCAACATCACCAAGCCGAGTTTGTCTGATGTCACTGTCCGGCAGTGGGCTGTCGTTTCCTACTGGGGCGATGAGCCCTACCAGATTGCTGTGCAGACACCGGTCGCCGGCGAAGTCACTGGCGTCGATACGGGCCGTGACAAACTGGTCATCCGCCAGTATGACGGTTCCAGCCGCACAGTAGAAACGGCAAGTCGCTTCAAGGTCGATAAAGGAGGAACAACCTCTTACGGACTGTCCGTCATCAGTGTCGGAGACCGGATTCAAGCATTTGCTGATGATCAAAACCGGATCATGCGGGCCTTTGTCGCCAGCAAGGTATCGGGCAAAATCGACGGCATCAACCGGACCACCAAGGATATATATATCGGAACAACGGTGGGTTACATCATCGACAGCAACACGATCATCACCCTGAACGGTGTGCGTAAGAACTTCGATGATATCCAACAGAAGCAGAGCGCAACCATCTACTACACCAGCGGTTACAAAGCCATCGAAGTGACCTTATCCAACTAAATTTTGTCCCAATTCCCCGGATATCCGGGGAATTTTTTTTTACCTTACTTCATAGTATTTTATATCGGGGTTTTTCCTAATGGCCAAGTTCGAAGTAGACAATTCGTGCCGCCATGGCCTTTTTCAGTTTTTAGGTTAACGAGGTATTTTGCCATGTTAAAAATAGGCGTAATCGGGACGGGATATGTTGGTCTCACTACCGGGATTGGCTTGGCCAATTTCGGTTCTACCGTCATGTGCCTCGATATCAATAACGAGAAAATACAACAGTTGAACCTCGGTGCATTACCCATCTACGAACCCGGCATGGATGAGCTTCTGAGAGACAATGTCAAAGCCGGGCGTCTGACCTTTTCCACAGACCTGACTTTCGGGATTCAATGGGCGCAAATCATCTTTATCGCCGTGGGAACCCCTCAGGCGGAAAATGGCAAGGCCGACCTTTCGGCGGTTGAAAAGACGGCAGAATTAATCGGAAAGAGTCTGAACGGGTATAAGATTGTTGTGACAAAAAGCACCGTTCCGGTAGGAACGAATGAGATGATCCGGGCCATCATTGATTCTTTCAATGCCAACGAATACGAATTTGATGTCGTATCGAATCCAGAATTTCTTCGGGAAGGGAAAGCCGTTTATGATTTTTTACATCCAGACCGTGTTGTCATCGGAGTAAGTCATCCCCGACCATTGGATATGCTCAAGCAGGTATACCGCCCCTTATACCTCAATGAAGTTCCTTTCATTATAACTGACCTGCGAACTTCGGAACTGATTAAATATGCCTCCAACAGCTTTTTGGCAATGAAGGTCGCCTTTATCAACGAGATGGCCCGTCTCTGCGATACCGTCGGCGCAAATGTGCAGCAGTTGGCGATCGCCCTTGGCAAAGATGGGCGCATCGGGAGCAAGTTCTTACACCCCGGACCCGGTTTTGGAGGTTCCTGTTTTCCAAAAGACACGGCTGCGCTCACGGTTTTTGCCCGTGAGAAAGGTATGCCATTGGGTCTAGTCGAAGAGACAATCGCCAGCAACAGCAGACAGAAGGAATTTATCGTACATAAAATCAAAGGGCGCATGGGCGCTGTATCAGGACGGCGCTTCGGCATTCTCGGTTTGGCATTTAAATCCGAAACGGATGATATGCGTGAGTCTGCCGCTATCACCATCATCGATCAACTGTTACGCGAAGGCGCCATGATTCGCGCCTACGATCCGCGCGCCATGGAAAACGCAAAGAAAATCTGGGACAATCACCAGATATCCTTTGGCCGTGACGAGTATGACACCGTTCAGGACGCCGACGCCGTCGTCATCTTGACGGAATGGAACCAGTTCCGTAACCTCGACATTCCGCGCATCAAATCGGCCATGCGTGAATCCTACTTTTTTGATTTTCGCAACATCTACCGTCGCAAGCAAATGGAAGAGTATGGCCTGATTTACGAGTGTATCGGCAGGTGACTGCGCGATTCACCGGTCAGCGTATCAACTGTTCGGACACATAAGGACAGGCCTTGCCGTTCCTAGGGCTAGGCCTGTCGCTTTTTCTTCCTCGGCGCATTGTTGACACATTACTTGTGCGTTGTGGGCGCTGGCACATTGCTGTTGAAGCGCCGGCGCGTCAACGAAGACGTCTCTATTCCTTGGCGGTAGCTTTCGCATCGGGTTGACGTTCCGCCGTGTTTCCGGCGCCCATATCCACCGTATTTGTCAGTGTTCGCACATGGGTGCCCTTTGGGCCGACTTCTCGGATCACGAGACGCTCCTTCTCTTCTCCTGACGTCACAGACCTCACCTCCCTGAAATAAAGTGTCCGGGAAAGCCTGCCTGCATTCGAAAAAAAATACAGGATCTTTTTCTGCATCGGCAGAAAAATCTGACTTCCGGGGATTCCGTTGATCTCCGTTAAAATGATAGAATCGGTATTGTTTATAGGCTTTCGCTTTTTCGATATTTTTTGTCAAGTAGGTGCGTGAAGTTGACTACAAACTCTCTCCCGGCATCGGCGGTCATCCCGGTGCTGATCGAACGGCTGGAGAACTTGGCCGGCCGCTTTCGCCAGAGCCACGACGAGCACGCCGCCTACGCGGCCGAGGCCCTCATCAGCAAACTGCGCCGGCGCCAGTTGCGCATCGCTTTTTGCGGCCACGTCTCCGGCGGAAAATCTGCGCTGATCAATGCCCTGATCGGCGATGACATCCTGCCAACCAGCCCCATCCCCTCCAGCGCCAACATCGTCACCGTCCGCTCCGGACCGGCTTCCGCCCGGGCGCGGCTCAAAAGCGGCGACACGGTCGAACTGGACCTCTTCGCCAACCTCTCCGGGGTGCAGGACCACTGCCTCGACAGCGCTGACACCCACTCTGTCGATATCGCCGTTCCCATCGACCTCTTCGGAAGCGCTGTCGACCTCGTGGATACGCCTGGCGTCGACTCGGCAGAGACGGCCCGCCGACTCGCCGAGGATCCTGCCATCGTCGCCGCCGACGTCATCTTTTATGTCATGGACTACAACCACGTCCAGTCGGAGATCAACTTCTCCTTCACCAAGCGCCTCAAGGAGCGCGGGAAGCCAGTCTTCCTGATCGTCAACCAGATCGACAAGCACTGCGACTTTGAACTCGACTTCGACTACTTTCGGCGCAGTTCCGCCGCCGGTTTCGCAGCCTGGGACATTCGCCCCGAGGGGCTCTTTTTCACCAGCCTGACCGATGGGGCACACCCGGAGAATGAGCTTCCCCGCCTGAAGGCGCGCCTCCAGGACCTCTTCCGCCATGAAGAGGAACTGCTCGTGGCTTCCGTCCTGCCGGCGGCCCGGCAGTTGATCGATGACCATTGCCGACGTCTCGCTGACGCCTACCGGGAGGAACGCCAGCGGCTGCAAGCCCTCCTCGATGCTGCGGAAGACCTGGAAGAAGCGCTGCGGACCTATGGGCAGGTGAGCCGCCAGGTCGATGAACTGCGGCGCGCGCCCCATCGGCTGCAGGAGGAACTGGACCAGGAGATCCGCCGGATCGTGGAAAACGCCCGCATCACCCCCCACACCACATCGGAACTTTCCCGCCGATACCTGGAAAGCCGAAGCCCGGGCTTCAAAGTGGGCTTCCTTTTCTCCGGCGAAAAGACGAAAAAGGAAATCGCCGCCCGGCTCGATGCGGTCTATGCGGATTTTCGTCAGCATGTCTCGACACAGTTGGAGTGGCACCTGCGCGACGTCCTCTCCCGGGTGGCCGAAAGCCACGGGGTGACTGACGGCGATTACATGCAGCGCGCCAACAGCCTCTCGGTCCACTGGGACGCCGACCTGCTTGCCCGGGTGGTGCGCGAAGGCGCCGTTGCCGGCAACGAGTATATCCACAACTACACCCGCGACATCGCCGCCGAGGTGAAGTCCCTCTATCGCCGGGAAGCCTTGGCCCTGGCCGAAGAGGCTGTCCAACTGGCGGAAAGGGCCACAGCCCAGCAGCGGGAACAATTGACGCGCCAACTGGAGCCCCTGCAATCCCTGGCTGACGCCGTCAAGACCCTGGACCGGATGGATCAGGAGGAACGAAAAAGCCGCAACGAACTGCTGGCCGCCTTGCAGCGCGGACTGCCGGATCCCGTTCCGGTGGAATCGCTGCTCTCCCCTTCTCCATCGTCTGCGGACAGCGCGGCAGGGGCAACGGACGGCGATTCCCCTACCGATGCTACCTTGAGCGGCAAAGCCGGCGCTACCGCGCCCGATCCCCTGGCCGGCCTCGGCCAGGCGCTCCGCGAACAATCGGCGCCGGCGCGCGCCGCCGCCGCCGGCGTATCTGCTTTACACCCCGCCGCCGGATCGATCACCTCGCCTGCGCTCAGTGACGCAGAGGGCGCAACGGGAACGACGGCAGACGCTCCCCCGGTACTGCAATATACGGCGCAACGACTGCGCCGATGCGCCGCCGCCGTGGCGCCCCTGCCCGGCTTCGACCATATCGCCGAAGGTCTGGCCAACCGGGCCGAACGGCTGGACAAAAACATCTTCACCGTTGCCCTCTTCGGCGCCTTCAGCGCCGGCAAGTCGTCAGTGGCCAACGCCCTCCTCGGCCGCCCGGTGCTACCGGTCTCGCCCAACCCGACGACAGCCGCCATCAACAAGATCCTCCCCCCAAACGAAGAGAACCCCCATGGCACGGTCCGCGTCCGCCTGAAGACAGCCGCCGACATCGAGAGCGACGTCCTCCATTCCCTCAGTGCCTGCGACATGGCCGCCTCGAACATGGCCGAAGCGCTGCGGCGGCTCAATGAGATATCCCCCGGCGACATCCACCCCACAGCCAAGCCCCACTACTCCTTCCTCCGGGCCGTCGCCCGCGGGATCGGCGCCGTCGAGGGTAGCCTGGGCGAGGAGTTGGTCATTGACCTGGACGCCTTCCACGACTATGTGGCTAGCGAGGAAAAAGCCTGTTTTGTCGAGTGGATCGAACTGTACTACCAATGCCCCCTCACCGCTCGCGGCGTCATGCTCGTCGACACGCCCGGCGCCGACTCGATCAACGCCCGCCATACCGGCGTCGCCTTCGACTACATCAAAAACGCCGATGCCATCCTCTTTGTCACCTACTTCAACAGCGCCTTCTCCCATGCCGACCGTGACTTCCTCTTCCAACTGGGGCGGGTGAAAGACAGCTTCGGCCTGGACAAGATGTTCTTCCTGATCAACGCCGCCGACTTAGCCCGCAGCGCCGGCGAACTGGCTGAGGTGCAACGCCATGTGACCGAGCGGATCGCCGCCTGCGGCATCCGCAACCCCCGCCTTTACACCGTGTCCAGCCAGACGGCGCTGCTGGCCCGTCTGGGCGAACTGGGGATGCTGACGGCCTCCCAGGAAAAGACCTACCGGCAGCGGACAGATTCGCTGGGCCTTGTGCGGGAAGGCGGATCCGGCGGAGTCGAGATCAGCGGAGCGGAGATTGACAGCGCGGGCAAGGCCGTCGGTGCAGGAGCGGCCGGCAGCGTCGCAAGCGAAGGACTGCTCCCCTGGCCGGCAGGTTTTTCCCTCTCCGGCTATGACCGTTTTGAAGCCGACTTCTACGGCTTCACCCTCCATGAACTGACCCAGATCGCCGTCTCCGCCGCCGAGGGCGACATGGACCGCTGTCTCGCCGGTCTGGACGATATGATTGAAGCGGCGCACCTGGACGCGTCGGCGCGCCGGCGCAAACGGGCTGCCTGTGAAACCTCCCGCCTCGACGCCGAACGGGCCGTCAGCGCCGTCAGCGTCGACGCCGACCGGGATCTCCTGGACAAAGAGGCCGACGAACTGATCTATTACGTCAACCAGCGGATATTCTACCGCTTCGGCGATCTCTTCGACCGCTACTTCAACCCGTCGGTGCTTCAGGATTCACGAGGCAACATCACGAAAAAAGGCATGCAGCACTGCCTGGAGGAACTGCTGCAGACCTTGGAAAAAGAACTGGCCCAGGAGATCCGGGCCACGTCGCTGCGCCTGGAGCAGTTTGTCCACAAACGCGCCAGCCAGTACCGGAACAAACTGGCCCAGTCCGTCGGCGCCGTCGATTCCCGCTGCGTCCTGCCGGCCTACGAACCGGCGACCCTGCCGGCCCTGGAAATTCCGGAGCGGCTCTCCCTCTCCCGGTCAGCAGCCCTCCGCGTCTTGCCCAACGGGATCAGCAACCCGAAGGATTTCTTCGAGGGTTCCGGCCGAAACCGCCTCCGGTCACAACTGGAGGAAAGCCTGCGTTCCCCCGTGCAGGCCTACCTGTCCGATGCGTCCGTCGTGGTCAAGGACATCTACGCCCCCCTGCTCGCGCAGACGCTGGAACAGGGACGCCACCGCGCGCAGCAGGCGGTGGACGACCACTACGCCGGCCTCCTGGCGGCGCTTGATGTGGACTTTGACGTGGCCGCGGCGGAGCGGATCCGGGCGGAACTGGCAATGATGGAACGTTCCCTCTAAATGTTCTCTGCGATGCGCGTCCCTGTAACGGACTGTCCCCTGTGGAGCATGACCTTACAGGGACGTTTTTTCCACCGCCGTTTTTTGCCATCACTGAGGCGATTAACGCCAAGCTTCTGGAGGGACACTGATTTCAGTGATCGCACAATCGCGTTCCTGAGAGAGGATTGAAGAAACAGCACGCCCGGGGAGATGGTTGCCCATGTTCCAGGACGCGGAAATCTGGCGCTTCTACCTCTTCCTCCTGAAAGAACTGGCCTCTTTCGTCTTATCCCTGGCTCTGGACACGGCGGGTTTCCTCGCCGGTCAGATCGGATTCTGGCTGCTCCTGGCCCTCTGTTTGCTTGGCGCCGGTTTACGCAGCCTGAGACAGCGACGGCTGCGGCAGCGCCTGGAGATGATGAAAAAAGCCCCGGATGACGCCTGAACAAGGACGTCTTCCGGGGCTTTTTCTCGGGGCTTTTTCTGTTTACTGTTTGATTTCCTGGGCCATCATCGCCAGATCCTCCGCCGAATGGGCCACCGACTCGGAGGCATTTTCGATCTCATGGGCCGTCGTGCTGAGCGTGACCACCTCATCAGAGATCTGCCGCATCTGCTCCTGATTGAGGGCGATCGACTCGATGATCCGGGAAAAGCCCTGGACCACCTTGTCCACCAGTTCGTTGACACGCTCCATCGATTTGGCGTTCTGCTCCATCGACCCGCTCACACCGGCCGTATGGTTGCGCGACACCTGAATCATCTCGGCGATCTCTTTCACCGACTGCTCCGAACTGCCGGCCAGCTTCTTCACTTCCTGGGCGACGACGTTGAAGCCGCGGCCGTGTTCGCCAGCCCGAGCCGATTCGATGGCGGCGTTCAACGCCAAGAGGTTGGTCTGAGAGGCGATGCCCTGGATGACCTCGGCGATGGAGGAGATCTTCTCGGAACTCACATCGAGGGCGGCGATCTTCTGCTTCATCTCGAGCATCAGTTGAGAAAGCTCCCGGATGGCCTGAACGGCTTCCTTCAGTTGTCCCTCGCCGCCCTTGGCCAGGGTGACGACCTCGGAGGAGTGCTTGGCCGCCTCGGTCACGTTCTGGGTAATCCGTTCGGCCGACGTGGACATGTGCGCCGCCGACGCTGCCGTCTCCTCCGCCGTGGCGGCCAGGCTCTGGCTGGCGTCGTTGACCTGCTGCTGCAGCGATGTCAGGTCGTTCAGGATCTTCTCCAGCTCTTCTTTCTTCGACAGGCCGGAGGTGTAGCTCTCGATATAGCTGCTCATGGCCAGTTGCTGATCCAGGTTGGTGATCGTCAACAGCGCTGTCACCGCTTTTTTGGCCCGTTCCTTGTCCTTGTAGGCGTCCATGATCTTGGGGATCAGAAAGTTGTAGTGCAACTGGTAGGCCGATGTAAACCAGTAGGGCGGCAGGGAGATGCGGTCATGGACCTTCCCGATCTTGTAGCGCTCGACCACGTAGTTGTCATCGACCTTCATCGGCGCCAGGCTGAGGATATAGTTCCGCATGGTCTTTTTCAACCGGTCGACGGTGGTGTTCTTGTCGATAAACTCGCGCATCTCCGGCATGGCGCCAAGGTGGCCGTAAAAGGCCTCCACCGCCGCGTCGGCGTTCTGTTCCAGGATGGGCCGGATTTCCTGCAGGAGTTCCAGTTGATCCGGCGTCAGCTTAATAAAACGGACAGACAATTGAAAGGAGGGATCCTGAAGTGAGATCGTCGGTTTCGGTCCCGTGTAGGGGCGGGGCTCCGATTCATCTGTCGATTTGCGCCAGAACATATACGAAACCTCCTCGTATGACGATTGAAACAAGCCAGTAAAAATAAGGATGTTCGTTGCAAAGGCAGGAACGCCGGTATGGGCATGCTATCAGGCGGCTGAACTCAACTCCGCCTAGTCGTAACATTTTCGAGATCTTCTCCTGGATTCCTGCAACCGACCTCTCCAGACAAACAAAAACAAGATAGTGGAGGTTTTATCCGTGGATGATCGGAACGACCGTTACGTCAACCGGCAGCAAGCCGGTCAGCAACTGGCAGCGCAGATCGCGGCAGCCGAATTACCCCTTGATATTGTCGTCGCCATCCCCCGGGGCGGCGTCGAGGTGGCGGCGCCCATCGCCCGTCAACTCGACGTTCCCATTGCGTTGATCAGCCCCCGCAAATTGGGGATGCCCGGTCAGGAGGAGGTGGCCATCGGGGCCATCGGACCTGACGGTTCCCTTTTGCTCGATGAGCCCCTGATCCGCCGCTACGGGATCTCCCCCGATTACATCGAGGCGGAAAAAAACAGGCAACTGGCTGAGTTGGAGCGTCGCCAACGCGACTACCCCTTCCCGCTCACGCCCGACCAGGCGAAAGACAAGCGCATCCTCCTCGTCGATGACGGCATTGCCACCGGCTATACCCTTCGGGCAGCCATCGCCACCTTGCGGGCGTACCAGCCCGCCTTTCTGGCAGTCGCCCTCCCGGTGGGACCGGCGGACACGCTCTCCCTCTTGCAGGACACGGTCGACTTCGTCCTCTGCCCCTTCGTCCCGGAACCCTTTTACGCCGTCGGCGCGTATTACGAAGATTTCGGACAGACCTCCGACGAGACGGTGCTGGCGCTGCTGGAAGAGGTCAACGGCGCTAAGGCCTGAAAGGCCTCGATGGCGACGGGGACCAGGGCTGGGTCAAACTGTGTCCCGGCCCCTTTTTTGATCTCCTCGACAATCCGGCGCCAAGGCAAACGGGGACGGTAGGGGCGATCGCCGTTCATGGCGTCAATGCTGTCGGCCAAGGTCAAGATGCGGGCGCCCAACTCGATGTCAGTTCCCTTTTGCCCGTCAGGGTAGCCGCGGCCATCGTAGCGCTCGTGATGGTGGTAGACGAGCTTGCTGACGCTGCGCAGCTTTTTCAACGGCCGCAGGATGCGGGCGCCGATGACCGGGTGCTGCCGCATGACGGCAAATTCTTCGTCGGTCAGCCGGTCGGTCTTGCGCAGGATCGTTTCGGCGATGCCAATTTTGCCGATGTCATGAAGCAGCCCGGCGATGCGGATCGTCTCCAGGGTCTCGCCGGACAGGCCCAGGCGGCTGGCGATAGCGGCGGCCAGTTGGGAAACCTGCTGGGAGTGATGCCCCGTATAGGCGTCGCGGGCGTCGACCGCTTCGGCCAGCCCGGTGATGGTGTTGAACAGCGTTTCTTCGAGATCGGCGTTGGCGTTCACATTATCGAGGGCTAGGGCCAGGTGGGAAGCGATCTGCATCGCCCGATCGATCTCCCCTTGAGGAAAGGAATGGATGGATCGGTGCAGAACGGCCAGGGCGCCGATGGTTTTTCCCCGAACGGTGAGCGGTACGGAGAGAAGGCTGCGAAAGCCCCGTCTGGCGGGACGAGAGTGGATCGTCTTGGGTGAGGCCAACAGGTCGGTAATGACCAAGGGCGCCCCCATCTGCACCACCCGCAGGTGAGGCGAGTCATCGGGGGTTTCTGCTATGACAAGCTTTTTAAACTGCATACCTTCGTAGGTGAAGAGATCGGCGCGATGCTTCTCCCATTCCAGGAGGCTGACGACCACCCGATCGGAGGGAATGGCCTCGCTCACAAAAGGCAGCGTCAACGCCAGCACCTGTTCCACATTGTGCGAGGCGCCCAACACGGCGTTGCTGATCTTACTCAGCGCGTCCAGGGTGGTCACCTTTTCCTTGAGCGCCTGGGTCCGCGTGTGAATCTCGGAGAGCATCTCCTCTTGAAAATTGACGACAAAGCGGCCCATGCGCGCCAGCATGGCCAAGAAGAAGAGCAGGCACAAGCCGCCCACAAGCAGCAGCCGGCCCGGTATCTCCAGAAGGCTCCAGCCGTGGTCTCCCGTCAAGGCCGCCGTTTCCTTCCCCATCTTGAAGACGATGATCAGCGCGCAAAACCCAAGGGTGATCATCACGGCCGTATTTAGCAAGAACTGGATCACCAGTGACTTTCTCCAGGGAATTGGAAACATGAACGCTCCCCCTCGTCGGTCTGTATACAGGGATAGATCAATGAAAAAGCCGGTTGTGTAAGGATATTGAAATGTTTTTCGAGGGAATTAACATGGGATGTGCTATGCTCGGCATTTTATTTGTATTATACTAAAGATATGATGCTAGACCTAGAAGTACAAACGTTACCGGAGGTTTCCCAGATGAAAATGTTAAAGATCCCTGAACCGACTGTGGTCCGGCTCTCCCTGTACTCTCGATTTCTCAATCAGGCTAGCAGCAAAGGCATTGACATAATCTCCTCTGATGAGATCGGCGCCGCCGTCGGCATCCCGTCGGCCCAGGTCCGCAAGGATCTTTCCTACTTCGGCGAGTTCGGCATCCGCGGTGTCGGCTATCGCGTCCGGGAATTGTGCTCCCAAGTGGATAAGCTGCTCTGTGTCAATCAGGCCTGGCCCGTCGTCATCATCGGTGCCGGCCACCTGGGCTTGGCCATGAGCGGCTACAGGGGCTTGCAGGATCGCGGCTTCGATGTGATCGCCCTCTTCGACGCCAATCCGGCCAAGCACGGCGAGTTGCCGAACGGCCTGTCCGTCCTGCCCATGGAGAAATTGGCTGAGACGGTGCGGGAGAAGGATATCCGCATCGGCATCATCACCGTCCCCTCCGCTTCGGCCCAGCAGGTGGCCGAAGCGCTGATCGCGGCGGGCATCACCGCCATCATCAACTTCGCGCCCACGGTCCTCAACGTTCCGCCCGAGGTGGAGGTCCGCAATATCGACTTGACGGTGAACCTTGAGGTGCTCAGTTTCAACCTGGGGATGCGGGGTTAATTGAACGTTTCGCGAGCCGGCATCGTTTTACACACGGTGCCGGTTTTGTTATTTAAAAGGTCAATGAACCCTTCTCTTTCCATACTTTCATGGTCATTTTCGCACTAAAGCTGACAAACCCGCTTCTTTGTACTGTTCAATCATTTCGTCTATATTTTTCAATTTGCTAAATCCCCCATATCATCAAGGGTTTAAGTCAACCTATCCGGCTAATTTATGTTAGCTAGGGCTTGCTAGCCAAACCCTGCTTTTTAATGTCATCTAACAAAAACTGGGTTTGAACGAGCCCGCCATCATCCGGAGTGCTGTTAAGGAATTAACCGAAAATGAAAACCCCGCGCAATGCGGGGTTTTGTGGCAAGAGATTGAGTGGCAGGTGGCAATCTGCATCTCTTAACATACCGTCTCAAGACGGTGCGGTGGCTGCCCGTTCCGCCCTCAAGACAATCTCTGATGGGATAAGGAGAGACTACCCCCTCTTCCCCCTCCACACCCCCACCAGCCACGCCAGCGGCCTCGCCAATATCCCCCCCGCCTGCAACTTCACCAGCGGCGGTTCCTCCGGGTCAGGCGCGGCGATCAGGCCGAGCGGTTCGTTCCAGCCCTTGGCGACGCTCCCTCGCTTCCATACAGCCCCCTCACCGCCGGGCAGGTAGTCCACGTCCACATCGATGGGCGACCAGGACAGGGCGATGACCATGTCCCGCTTCGACACCACGGTCATGCCGTTGATCCGCCCCACCACATCGCCGGCGCGCAGGCCCAGCCGCTCTGCCGGCGATCCGGCGCCGGTGTCGAGCACCCGCAGTCCCCGCAGGGAGGGGGTGAAGAGCGGCGGTCCGCTCATTTCCCGCCGCTGGCTCCAGAGGATCAGCGCCTCATGGCCGAGGGGGCCGAAGAGCGCCGGGAGGACGGCCAGGGCCGGGACGTTGGAGGCGACGACAGCCAGGGCAAGCAGGATGGCGCTGTAGAGGGCCAGGTGCGCCGCCGAGCGGCGGGCGTGTTCCTCCGGCAAGCGGGTGACGGCCAGGTCGCCGTAGCCGAGGAGGGCAACGATGGGTAGCGGGAAGAGCACGGCGATCTCCTTAGCCGCGTCATAGTCGATCGGGGGCTGCTGGATCAGGGGCCACCAGTCCGGTGTGGCGATCTCCTGCCAGGGCAGGCCGCTGTCTAAGGGGACCGGCAGCAGGGTCAGCACCAGCAATGGGATGGGCCAGAAGCTCTGCAGGTTGAAGGCGCCCACCGTCATCCCCTTGTGGTGGGCGATGAAGACGGGCAGGCGGCTCAGGTGGCCCGAGAGGTAGATCAGCAAGGCCTCCACCAGGTGCAAGATGGCGACGAGCCCCATGATCTGGGCCACGCTGACCTCACGCCAGCCCATGATCAGGGCGGCCAGGGAGATCAGGCCGCCCGCGTAGGCGTAACACATGTAGCGCACGTTGATCATCGCCAGCAGCAAGGCCACCGGCAGGAGGTAGATGAAGCCGGCCGCCACGATGGTGATCCCGAAAAAGATCATCAGCAATGAGCCGAGAAAGCCGGCAATGACGCCGTAGGCGGCCGAGTAGAGGACCGGACGCCACCAGCCCTCCCGTTCCAATTGAAACAACTCCGCCTTCATCCGGCTCTGGCGCCGGTAGAGGAGGGCAATGATGAAAAGGAATACCCAAAAAGACGGGTATTCCTGCGGATGCATGAGGAGGGCTTCCATCGCCTCCAGGACCAGCCGGATCAGATCCCAAGGTTCCATCGGAGAGACCGCCAACCTTCAATTTTATTGAACGTTATATGACCCTTTTATTTCATCATCGTTCGAAGCGTTTCCAGGCCTTTGTCAAACTGAACATCGGCTTCCTCCCCGCCGTGGGCGGAGGCGCCGTTCGTTTTTTCCGGTTCCACCTTCACATCGGGTTCGATGCCGATCTTATGGATGTCGTTGCCTTTCGGCGTCAGGTACTTGGCCGTCGTCAATTTGACGCCGGCGCCGCCGCCCAGTTCAATCAGCGACTGGACGACACCCTTGCCGAAGGTCTTCGTCCCCACCAGGGCGCCTGTGCCGCTGTCTTTGACAGCGCCGGCGACGATCTCCGAGGCGCTGGCCGAGCCGCCATTGATCAGCACCACGACGGGGATGTTGAGGTACTCGCGCGTCGTCTCGTAGGTTTCGCTGCGGCCTTGACGATCGACCACCGAGACCACCAGCCCCTGCGGAACGAAGTGGGAGGCGATGTTGACGGCCGCCCTCAGTTCACCGCCGGGGTTGTCGCGCAGGTCCATGATGATCCCTTTGACCTTTTTGTCCTTGAAGCCCTGGATCGCCCGGTCCACCTCGCTGGAAGCGGCCATGTTGAACTGGCTGATGCGCAGGACGCCCACATGGCTGTCTTTTTTGGCGACTTCGGCGGTGACGACGGGGATGTTGACCTTTTCCCGGTTGATCTTGAACTCAAGGAGGCTCTTGGAGGCTTCCCGGAAAACGGTCAGGTTGACTTCCGTCCCTTCCGGCCCCTTGATCTTTGATACGGCCACATCGACATCCATGTCGGCCACGTCTTCGCCGTTGACCTTGACGATCACGTCGCCCGACTTGAGGCCGGCCCGCTCGGCCGGACCGCCCTTGATCGGCGATACGACGACCATCTGGTTGGTGTCTTTTTTGTTGATATAGACCCCGATCCCGGTGAAGGCGCCTTCGATCTGCTCGGTGAGGTGCTTGTATTCCTTCGGTTCCATGTAGACCGAGTAGGGGTCTTTTAAGGCGGCGACCATGCCTTTCATGGCGCCGTTGACCAGATCGTTGACAGACACCGGTTCGAGGTATTCCGTGGTCACCAGCCGGACGACCTTGATCATATTGCCCACGTTCTGGGTGTCGCCCAGCGCGGCCATGGCCAGTGAACCGGTCAGGAGGAGGCTGCTGAGGAGGACGAGAACAATAAAGAGGACAGGGCCACTTCGACGACCGGCCAATGCGTTCAACCACCTTACATGTTTTTGCGCTTCTCTCAACTCTATTCGCATAGACGGCCTTTTATGCAGACGATCAGCCGCCGATGTAGGGCATGGGGTCGGTATGGTTTCCGTTGACGCGGACTTCAAAGTGCAGGTGTGGTCCCGTGCTCCAGCCGGTCGAGCCGACCTGCCCGATGACGTCGCCCTTCTGCACCGTCTGTCCGTCGCTGACATTGATCACCGACATGTGGCCGTAGAGGGTAGCCGTTCCGCCGCCATGGTCGATGATCACCGTGTTGCCGTAGGCGCCGTAGTAGCCGGCCATGGTTATGACGCCCGTCTGGGCGGCATGGATCGGTGTGCCCGAGGGGGCGGGGAAGTCGACGCCGGTGTGGAAGCGCGCCTTCTTCAAGACAGGGTGGATGCGGTTGCCGTAGGGGGACGAGACGGAGGTGTTGTTGGGAACAGGGTGGGCCATCGGCCCGCTGCCCATCTTGGGCCGGTTCTGTTTCGTCTGCATCGACCGGATGACGGCCTCCAACTGGCGGGACGCCGCTTCCTCTTCATCGAGCATCCGTTCGATCGATTCCTTTTCATTGACCACCTGGGCGAGCACCTGCTGGGTCTCCTGGGCCTGCTGGGCCAGGATCACCTTCTGCGCCGCCGTCTGTTCCCGCAGTTGGGCCAGTTCGGCGCGCCGCTTCTCCAGTTCGGTCTTGCGCTCCGTGATCGTCTTCTCCTCGGCTTCAATCTTGGCGATCAGGCGGGCGTCGCTCTCGACGATCTTTTCCATGAGGTCCATGCGGGTCAAAAAGTCAGTGAAGCTGCTGGCCTGCAGAATCACATCGAGGTAGGAGACACTGCCGTTGATGTACATATCCTTCAGGCGCGCCTTCAAGGCCTCGGTCTGAGACGCCTGGCGCTTCTGGGCGTCGGCGATCTCCTTTTCCGCCGTCCCGATGCGCCCCTCGACATCCTTCACCTTGCGGGTCAAGTCGTAGAGGGCCACCTCCGTCCGGTTCATCTCGCTTTTGACTGCCGTCAGTTTTCCCAGCACGCCCTGGCGCTCTCGCTCTTTTTCCTTCAGTTCACGCCGGGTGCTTTCGATCATGCCCCGCACTTCGTCCAGTTCCTGCTGCTTGCTCTGCAGTTCATCGGCCACGGCCGCTTTCAGGGGAAACAGGCGGACGCCGGGCGTCGCGATGCCCAGCAGGACGGCGGCCGCCAGCCCGGCTGCCAAGCCGCGGATAAGAAGACGCTGTCGCATCGGTCCTCTCCTTCCCGTTCTCGGACAATTTCTGTGAGAAGCCTACACCTTCAAGAATTTGCGCAAGGAAATGCTGCTGCCCAGGGCGCCGATGAAGACGCCGGCGGCGAGGATGATCTCGCTGATGGTCAGCAAAAAGCCGCTGTCGGCGCGCAAGGGGACAAAGGGCAGCGATGTGCGCACATACTCGGCCACGGGCGTATACAAGGCGTAGACCAGGGCCACCGCCGCCAGGGAGCCGATCAGGCCCAAGAAGGTGCCTTCCAGCAAAAAGGGCCAGCGGATGAACCAGTTGGTGGCGCCGACAAACTTCATGATGCTGACCTCGCGGCGGCGGGCGAAGACGGTCAAGCGGATCGTCGTCGAAATGAGGAAGATGGAGGCCAGGCCGATCAGGCCCATCACCGACAAGCCGACGACGCGCACCCACTGGGTCAGTTTGAGCAGGCGCTCGACGACGCCCTGGCCGTATTTCACCAGTTCCACCCCGGGAATCTTGCCGAACTCCTCGGCGAGGGAACTCACATCGTTGGGATCCTTGGCCTTCACCTTAAACTGATCAGGGAAGGGGTTGTCTTCCCCGAGGGCGCGCAAAAGCTCCGGCCGCACCTGTTTGCGCATGGCGCTCATGGCGTCCTGTTTGGAGACGAAAAGCACCTCAGCCACGCGGCTGTTGCCGCGCAGCTTGTCAGCGACGCTCTGGGTCTGCTTGGCGTCGATATCGTTTTTCAGGGAGACGACGATCTCCAGGTCCGATTCGATGGTGGCGGCGGCGTAGTGGGTGTTCATCACCAGGAGCAAGGAGATGCCCAGGATCAGCAGGGAGATGGTGACCGTCGAGATGGAGGCGACGCTCATCCAGCCGTTTTGCCACATGGAACGGAAGGCTTCCCGAAAAAAATAGCCAAAGGTCTGCACTTTCATCGGATCACCCCCCGCTCCTGCTCATAGCTGCCCCGTTCCTCGTCGCGAACGATGCGGCCGCCCTCGATGGCGATGACCCGCTTGCGCATGCTGTCGACGATGTCTTTGGCGTGGGTGGCCATGATGATGGTGGTGCCGCGACGGTTGATCTCCAGCAAAAGGTTCATGATCTCCTGGGCCGTCTCCGGGTCCAGGTTGCCTGTCGGCTCGTCAGCGATGATCAACATAGGGTCGTTGACGATAGCCCGGGCGATGGAGACGCGCTGCTGCTCGCCGCCGGAGAGCTGGTTCGGCAGCAGTTCGGCCTTTTTGCCGAGACCCACCATCTCCAGCACCTGGGGCACCCGCTGGCGGATGCGCTTTGAAGACGCTTCGACGATCTCCATGGCGAAGGCCACGTTGTCATAGACGCTCTTGTTGGGGAGCAGGCGAAAGTCCTGGAAGACGACGCCGATCTGGCGGCGCAGGAAGGGCACCTCCGAGTCGCGCATGCGCACGAGGGACCGGCCGTCAAAGAGGATCTGGCCGCGCGTCGGCGCCTCTTCCCGGAAGATCAACTTGGTAAAGGTCGATTTTCCCGCGCCCGAAGGGCCGACGAGAAAGACAAAACTCCCCTTGTGTATGCGAACGTTTACGTCCACAAGCGCCTTTACCCCGTTGGCATAGGTCTTTGAGACGTTAAACATCTGAATCATAAAAATAACAACCCCCATCGGGAGGTTGTTCGACATAAAAACGTCATATCCTCTTTCGGGTTACGCTTTTCGCCCAAAAAGGGATAAATTCCCACTCTTTTTCGCCTATCCTTTCCGCGCCATCGCCCGCCGGGCGGCGTTGGCGACGGCATCGGCCGTCAGGCCATACTTCTTCAGCAGTTCATCCGGTTTGCCCGACTCGCCGAAGGTGTCTTTGAGACCGACCCGCCCCATAGGAACGGGCTGACCTTCACCGAGGACTTCTGCGACAGCCGATCCGAGACCGCCGATGACGGAGTGCTCTTCCGCCGTGACGACGCAGCCGGTCCGAGCGGCGGAATCCAGGATCGCCTCAGCGTCGATGGGCTTGATGGTATGGATGTTCAGCACCTCTGCCTCGATGCCCTCGGCGGCGAGCGCTTCCGCCGCCTCCAGGGCGACGCTGACCATGAGGCCGGTGGCGATGAGGGACACATCCTTGCCCTGGCGCAAGGTGACGGCCTTGCCGGGGGTGAACTGATAGCTGGCTTCATCGTTGATGACCGGGACGCCCAGGCGGCCCAGGCGGATGTAGACAGGACCCTTGTGCTCGGCGGCCCAGCGGATCGCCCCTTCCGTCTCGGGGCCGTCGGCCGGCACGATGACGGTCAGGTTGGGTAATACCCGCATCAGGGCGATGTCCTCCACCGTCTGGTGGGAGGCGCCGTCCTCGCCGACAGTGATGCCGGCGTGGGTGGCGGCGATCTTCACGTTCAACTTGGGGTAGGCGATGGAGTTGCGGATCTGCTCAAAAGCCCGTCCGGTGGCGAACATGGCAAAGGTGCTGGCGAAGGGGATCTTGCCGACGGCAGCCAGGCCGGCGGCGGTCCCCATCAGGTTCTGCTCGGCGATGCCCATATCGAAAAACCGGTCCGGGTAGACTTTGGCAAAGTCGATGGTCTTCGTCGATTTGGCCAGGTCGGCGTCCAGGACGACCACGTCGGCCTTTTCCCCGCCCAATTGAGCCAGGGCGCGCCCATAGGCGTCACGGGTGGCGATCTTTTTCATCAGGCTACCTCCCTCACTGCAGTTCCTTCAAGGCGATGGCGGCTTGTTCGGCGTTGGGCGCCGTGCCGTGCCAGCCAACCTGGTCTTCCATGAAGGAGACGCCCTTGCCCTTGACCGTGTGGGAGACAATGCAGGTGGGGCGGCCTGTCACGGCCTTCGCCGTTTCGATGGCCTCCAGAATGGCCGTCATGGAATGGCCGTCGATCTCGATGACGTTCCAGCCGAAGGCCTGGAACTTATCGACGATGGGGTAGCTGGACATGACCTCTTTGACGGGGCCGTCGATCTGCAGGCCGTTGTCGTCGATGAAGATGGCCAGTTTGTCGAGCTTATAGTGGGCGGCGGCCATGGCGGCCTCCCAGACCTGGCCCTCTTGCAGTTCCCCGTCGCCGAGGATCGCCCAGACGCGGGCGTCTTTATTGTCAAGGCGCAGGCCCAAAGCCATGCCGACAGCAGCCGACAGCCCCTGGCCGAGGGAGCCCGTGGACATGTCCACGCCGGGTACTTTTTTCATATCCGGGTGCCCTTGCAGGAAATGGCCGGCCTGGCGCAGCCCCTTCAATTCTTCGGCGGGGAAGAAACCGCGTTCCGCCAGGGCGGCGTACAGGACGGGGGCGGCATGGCCCTTGCCCAGGACAAAGCGGTCCCGGTCGGGCCACTGGGGGTTCTGGGGATCGATGCGCATCTCTTTGAAAAACAGCGCTGTCACCATGTCGGCCGCCGAGAGGGATCCGCCGGGATGCCCGCTGCTGGCCGCATGGGTCATGGCGATGATGTGGCGGCGGATCTGCCTGGCCGTCGATTCCAGGCGCTGTGTTATTGCTTCACTCATCTGCGATACTCCCTTCTGCAAGCAATCTCGACAATATTCTGCACCATTTCCGCCAAATCCTGCGTCTTCTGGCACGGAAAAAAGAAAAAGGCGGAAAGTTTACCCGAAAAACAGGGAAACCCCACCTCCATGTTGGAGACGGGGTCTGTGATTAGTACTCTACCCTTGTTTTGTCGACCAGACCAGGTAGGCGGAGATAAAATCATCCAGTTCGCCATCCATGACGGCATAAACGTTGCCCACCTCGGTGTTGGTCCGGTGGTCCTTGACAAGGTTGTAGGGGTGAAAGACATAGGAGCGGATCTGGCTGCCAAAGGCGATGTCCTGCTGGTCGCCCTTCAACCGGTTGAACTCGGCCTCCTGCTCCTGCCTCTGGCGCTCGAAGAGCTTCGCCTGCAGCATGCGCATGGCCGTAGCCCGGTTCTGAATCTGGGAGCGCTCGCTCTGGCAGGCCACCACGATCCCTGTGGGGATGTGGGTGATGCGAACGGCCGATTCGGTCTTGTTGACGTGCTGGCCTCCGGCGCCGCTGGCGCGGTAGGTGTCGACCTTCAAATCTTCCGTCCGGATCTGAATCTCCGCGTCTTCGCCGACCTCGGGCAACACCTCCAGGGAGGCGAAGGAGGTATGGCGACGGCCTGAGGAATCAAAGGGGGAGATGCGCACCAGGCGGTGGACGCCCATCTCACCTTTCAGGTAGCCGTAGGCGTTCTCGCCGGCAACGGAGATGGTGGCCGACTTCATTCCTGCCTCGTCGCCGGGGAGGGAGTCGAGGAGGTCGACCTTGTAGCCCCGCTTCTCGCCCCAGCGGATGTACATGCGCAGGAGCATCTCGTTCCAGTCCATCGCTTCGGTGCCGCCGGCGCCGGCATGAAGGGTGAGCAAGGCGTTGTTGCGGTCATAGGGGCCGTTGAGCAGCAGTTCCAGGTGCCAGCGATCCAGTTCCGCCGTGATCGTCTTGATCCCCGCCTCGATCTCAGCCAGGGCGTCGGCGTCTTCCTCCTCTGCGCCCAACTCGCGCAGGACGCAGAGGTCTTCCCAGTGGCTGCGCAGATCCTGGTAGGCTTTGACCTTGTCCTTCATGCCAGTCAGTTCCTGCATGGTCTTCTGGGCATGTTCCGTATCGTCCCAGAAGCTAGGTTCCTGGATCATCTGCTCCAGTTCGGCGATGCGTTCCTCTTTGACCGCCAGGTCAAAGTGAATCCCTCAGTTCGTCCAGCCTGGTCTCCAGGAGCCCTAGCTCTCGTTTCACTTCGCTAAACACGGCGATCGTTCCTTTCGCGACGATGATGTCATGTGATTTCGGGTTGGCATTTCAGTAAATCGGGGTGTATTGGCTCCGGTCGCTAAGGGCTGCGCGGCTGTTCGCTTTGGTCGCTGCGCGGGCGCGCCAAACCTCTCGGGTTTTTCTGCATGTCATGGCGCGCTTTTTCCGCTTTGCGACCGGCGCTCACGACGCCGCTCCGCCCAAACCGCTCCCTCCGCCAATACACCCGGATTTACCTTGTTCGATGCAGGGTATGCCATCATAAAGTCGGGATGTACCGTGCCAAATTGGCGCCCGATACATCCCTTCTTTTCATACGTCTTACCCCTTGGCTCCGCAGCACTTCTTGTACTTCTTGCCGCTGCCGCAGGGGCAGGGGTCGTTGCGACCAACGCGAGGCTCTGCCTTGACCGGTTCCTTCGGCAGAGAGTCGTCGGAACGGTTTTCGACGGCGTTTTTGAGCACCGTCTCCTCTTCCGCTTGTACTTCCTGCTTTTCTTCCTCTGCCTGGGCCACCACCACGTTCACCCGGAACATGTAGCGCAGGAATTCCTCTTGGACGCTGGCGATCATCTCCTGGAACATGCTGTAGGCCTCGTATTTGTACTCCACGAGGGGGTCCTTCTGGCCGTAAGCGCGCAGGCCGATGCCTTGGCGCAGGTGGTCCATGGCGTCCAGGTGGTCCATCCAGTGGGAATCGACGACACGCAGGAGGATGATCCGCTCCAGCTCGCGGATCGTTTCCTCGCCCAGTTCCTGCTCCCGCTGGCTGTAGCGTTCCTGGGCCCTTTCCTGGAAGAGGCCGATGACCTCTTCCTTTTCCATCTCGTGAAGGTCTTCCGGTTTGATAGCGCCGGGGATCTGGAAGGTTTCCTCGGCATAGGCGATCATGGCCGGCAGGTCCCAGTTCTCCACGTACTTCTCTTCGCCGGCGAAGCGGTTGACCATGCTCTCCACGAGGGTGTCAATGAAGTCGCCGACGGTGTCGCGCAGGTTTTCTCCGTTGAGGACCTTGCGGCGCTGGTCGTAGATGACCTCCCGCTGCTGGTTCATCACGTCGTCATACTGGAGGACGTGCTTGCGGATGTCGAAGTTGCGCGCCTCCACGCGGCGCTGGGCGTTTTCGATGGCTTTCGTGATCATGCCCGACTCGATGGGCATCGAGTCGTCCATGCCCAGGCGGTCCATCAGCCCCTGGATGTTTTCGGCGCCGAAGAGGCGCATCAGGTCGTCTTCGAGGGAGACGTAGAAGCGGGTCTTGCCGGGGTCGCCCTGGCGGCCGGAACGGCCGCGGAGCTGGTTGTCGATGCGGCGCGCCTCGTGGCGCTCGGTGCCGATGACGTAGAGGCCGCCCCGTTCGCCGACGCCTTCGCCGAGGATGATGTCGGTCCCCCGGCCGGCCATGTTGGTGGCGATGGTGACCATGCCCTGCTGACCGGCGTTTTTGATGATCTCCGCTTCTTTCTCATGGTGTTTGGCATTCAAGACCTGGTGGGGAACGCCACGCCGTTTCAACTTGTCGGAGAGTTGTTCCGACTTTTCGATGGACACGGTGCCGACAAGCACGGGCTGGCCGTGGCGGAAGCATTCAACAATCTCCTCGACGACGGCGTTGAACTTGCCCTCTTCGGTCCGGTAGACCATATCGGCCAGGTCCTGGCGCGCCATGGGCTTGTTCGTGGGGATCTGGACGACATCCATCTTGTAGATCTGCATGAACTCGGGCTCTTCCGTCTTGGCCGTGCCGGTCATGCCGGAGAGCTTGTCGTACATGCGGAAGTAGTTCTGCAAGGTGATGGTGGCCAGCGTCTGCGACTCGTTTTGAATCTCCAGGCCTTCCTTGGCCTCGATGGCCTGGTGCAGACCTTCCGAGTAGCGGCGACCGAACATGAGGCGGCCTGTGAACTCGTCGACGATGATGACCTCGCCGTCTTTGACGACATAGTCGCGGTCGCGCCGCATCAGGCCATGGGCCTTGAGGCCCTGGTTGACATGGTGCGCCCAGTCCAGGGAATCGGCCAGGTTGTCGATGCCGAGCATCTTCTCGACCCGTGTGACGCCCTCGTCGGTCAAGACAACGGAGTGGGCCTTCTCGTCGACCTTGTAATCGATCTCTTTCGTCAACCGCGGCACGATGCGGGCGACGGCGTAATATTTTTCCGTCGGCTTGTCCGCCTGGCCCGAGATGATCAGCGGCGTCCGGGCCTCGTCGATGAGTATCGAGTCCACCTCGTCAACGATAGCGTAGTTCAATTCCCGCTGCACCATGTGATGGGGCTGGATGACCATGTTGTCGCGCAGGTAGTCGAAGCCGAACTCGTTGTTTGTGCCATAGGTGATATCAGAGGCATAAGCCTCGCGGCGCTCGTCAAAGTTGAGACCGTGAACAATGAGGCCCACCTTGAGTCCGAGGAAGCGGTGGATCTGGCCCATCCACTCGGCGTCCCGTTTGGCCAGGTAGTCGTTGACAGTGACCACATGGACGCCGCGACCGGTCAATGCGTTGAGGTAAGAGGGCAGCGTGGCCACCAGCGTCTTGCCTTCACCAGTCCGCATCTCGGCGATGCGCCCGTTGTGCAGGACCATCCCGCCGATCAACTGGACATCGAAGTGACGCATGCCCAGCACGCGCCGGGAGGCTTCCCGGACGGTGGCGAAGGCCTCGGGGAGCAGGTCATCGAGGCTTTCCCCGTTTTCCAGCCGTTGACGAAATTCGACGGTCTTGTGTTGCAGATCGGCGTCGCTGAGCCGCTGCCATTCCGGTTCTATGCTGTTGATCCGGTCGACCGTCTTCTGCATCCGGCGAACATCCCGGGCGTTGTCGTCCAGGAGGTTTTTCAAAAAGCCAAACAAAGAAAATGACCCCTTTCAGGTATCCGATAGGATGGCGCCCCTTAGTCATTCCTCCCAAGGGCAATCCCTATCGGTCAGTTTCCGATTCGCTCGTAAACAGTACTATTGTATCATTCAGAGGTCCGGGGATGCAATGGAAGGCAAATATGCCCATAGAAAAAGGGCGCCCTGCAGGCGCCCCGGTTTCACAATGGCTTTATTCACATTGGCATTCGGGTGTGTTGTCGGCACTGGGATCTGTTCAGGTCGTTTCATTTGGGAGCGGTCAGTCAAACTCCGGTTCGATCAGGCCGTAGTTGCCGTCTTTGCGGAGATAGACCACGTTGACCTGCTCCGTTTCGGCGTTGGAAAAGACGAAGAAGTTGTGACCGATCAGGTTCATCTGCATGATCGCCTCATCGACGGGCATCGGCTTTAAGGCAAATCGTTTCGAACGGACCACCCTGGGCTCTGTGGCGGCGGCGCCGTTCTTTTCGGCGACGAATTCCTTGAACCCTTGCCCTTTCAGGCGCCGGGACAGTTTCGTTTTATAGGCGTCAACCTGTTTTTCCAGCTTTTCAAAGACCAGATCGATGGCAGCGTACATGTCAGGATGGGACTCTTCGGCCCGCAGGATCAGGTCGCCTGCCGGAACGGTCACTTCGACCTTGGCCATGTCCCCTTCAACAGCCAGAGTGGTCCTGGCGCCACCGATGTTGCTAAAATACTTTTCAAGTTTCGACAGGCGCTTGACGACATACTCCTTCAGGGCGTTGGTGACCTCGATGTTTTTGCCACGAACTTGGATGTTCATTCAACATCATCTCCTTCTCGTTGTGGCTGTTCTCACCAGTAATATTCCCCGAACGATGCGGAAATTCCTGCCTGAACATTCAAATTAGCGGCAGGATTATGGGCGACCTTTTTTCAGCCTGCCGATGACCTCGGCGACAACCTCGTCGATCGCGACGGCCCGCCGTCCGATCTCCGCAAAAAAAGCCTCGGCGCGATCCAGATCGTTGCGCACAGCCTGCCCTTCATCGACGGATCCCGTCAACACCAGCGCCTGTTCGATCTGGGAGACGACAGGGCGGAAGGGCAGGCGGAGAAAGGCCATGGCCTTCCCGTCAGACTCCATGTTCCGCTGGATCTTCGCCAGTTGTTCATAGTATGGGAGCAACTGCGCAGAAACATCCCCCGGCCCCTGGGCAATCGCCTGGTACCGACGGACAAGTTCCAAACCCTTCCGGCATTGGACGCCGATTGTCTTCAGGTGACGGGAGAGGCCTTTCAGTTCCCGGACAATGGCGGCGGACGCCTGGGCCATTTCCCCTTTTCCGGCAGTGAACGCCTCGTTTACATCGGCTTCGATGGACTCATGGCAAAGGCTGCCGGCGCCGCTTGCGGCTTGCAGCGATGCGATCACCTCGGCCAGTGCGACGTTTTCCGCGCCCGGAATGCCGATGCCGCCTTCGGTGGCATTGATGTACCGGCGGTCGGGATGACCGGCGATGAACAGGCGGAACCACTCGCGGAAAGCCAGCCAAGTCTCCTGGGTGTAGGTCTTTTCCCCATAGATGTCGGTCATCTCGATCCACTGCTCCGCCTCCGGGTTCACCCGCATGTCCGCAAAAGCAGAGCCGCCGAAGTGAATGGCATTATGGGTGAAGGCGAGATCCTGTCCGACAAAAACGATCGGATCGCAGCCGAGCCGGTAGGCGAGATGTAGGCCGAGGTTTGCGACGGAAGCGCCCACGTTGAGCGTCGCACCCTGCACATCGACACAATTGCTGATCAGGTGAAAGAGTTCTTCCTTGTCCGGGGCGAAAAGGGCGAACCGGCGGCCTCCGCCCCCGTATTGGTCGAGGATCGGCGGGTAGATGGTGGTGTCAAAGACAAGGGGCACATCCCCGTCAGGCAGATCGTCAAAGTGCTGCCGGTTCGTCTCTCCCCCGTCGATGGAAATGACCAGATGGGGACGGATGCCCCGCTTAAGCAGAGCGCGGAGCGTGGGCGCCGTGGCAATCAATAAGCCCTTTTCACCGAATTCGGCCAAGCGGTCGATGTTTTTTTGCAGTGACGGCCCGGCGGCGATGACGACGGCAGGGAGGCCGGCAAAGCGGTGGAAAAGGTGTTTGACCGGCGCCGCCTCCAGGGCGGCCGGCAGGTTGCGCAAGAAATTGAGGGTCCAGATGAGGGCGAAGTGGTTCTCCGTGGCGGCGATGATCTGCTGGGTCTGGAAGAAATCGGTCAGTTGCGTTTTCACCGCTTCGTAATAGTCGTCAAAGAGGCTCGTCAGGTGCTTGAACTCATAGAGTTGGGCCGTCAGCGCCTCCCAAGCCGATATGTTGATCCGGTGCAGGATGGGCGTGATGGATCCGGCGTCCACATCGACGGCGTAGCGGAAACGGGGATCGCCCAGCAGTTCCCGCAGGTCAACCGTCCAAAGGGCCAACCAGAAGATTTCGAGGGAACGCTCCACGACAAGCACCTTCACCCTGGGCGACAGCACCTGTCGCAGCACCTGGAGAGGATAACCGAGACCGAATCCGAAGACAACGAAGACGCTCCCCGGCTCCCCGGCCAGTTCTGTCACCCACTGGCGGGCCTGGCGCTGCGGATCTTCCGGCGAATGCATGTGCAGGCGCTGCCCCTCGACCGTACAACTCAGGGTCAAATCGCCCGAGAGGGCTGGCTCGACAGAGAAAGGCTGGTTGTAGGGCGCCCGGTAACGGGCCATTCGCTCGGCCAAAGGCGGCTGCACCGTCGCCAGCGCCTGCAGGTTGGCCTCAAAAATCCGGTCGTTGAAAAAACGCGTAAAGGCGGGCGGGATAAAGGTCACTGTATCCTCTCTCCTTTGCAACCATGCCGGCCAAGCGTTTCCGATGCCGTGGGTTGGAGATGCAACAAGAGCGCCGGCAACCCGGCGCTCTCATAGCCTTATGCAACTGTGCCCATTACAATACTTTGCTTAAAAAGGCGCGCGTGCGCTCGTTCCGCGCCCCGCCGAACAGTTGATCCGGCGTCCCCTCTTCGACGATGACGCCTTCGTCCATGAAGATGACCCGGTCGCCCACCTCGCGGGCAAAGCCCATTTCATGGGTCACAACGACCATGGTCATCCCCTCGCGGGCCAAATCTTTCATGACGTTGAGCACCTCGCCGACCATCTCCGGATCGAGCGCCGACGTCGGTTCGTCAAAGAGCATGATCTTCGGCCGCATCGCCAAGGCCCGGGCGATGGCGACGCGCTGCTGTTGACCGCCGGAAAGCTGCTCCGGATAGGCCTGCGCCTTTTCCGACAGGCCCACCTTGGCCAGCAGTTCCCGAGCCAGGCGCTCGGCCGCCTCCTTGTCCATCTTGCGCACCTGCACCGGCGCCAGGGTGATGTTCTGCAACACTGTCATATGAGGAAAGAGGTTGAATCGCTGGAAGACCATCCCCACCTCGGCGCGAACCCGGTTGATGTCCGTCTCCTTGTGGGTGAGCGGGATCTCGTCCACGGTGATATGCCCGTCAGTAGGCTCTTCCAGATGGTTGATGCAGCGCAGGAGGGTGCTCTTGCCGGAACCGGAGGGGCCGATGATGCAGACCACTTCCCGTTCCTGCACCTCCATGTCGACGCCGCGAAGCACATGGAGAGAGCCGAACTTTTTATGCAATCCCTTGATTTCGATCATCGCCGGCATCTGCATTCCCCTTGTTGTACGTAGTCATGGCAGCGCAATCATCATGTAACGCGATGTGGCCGCGCACTGCAACGGATTGATGTAACGGTTTGGCGCGACAGCGCACTCAACGGTGCGTTTTTACCGACAGCTTCTCCTCATACCAGGCCACGAGGCGGCTGAAGATCAGGGTCAGGGTCAGGTAAATGGCCGCGACCGGCAACCAGGCCTCCCAGACTCGCGCCGTGGAACCGAGGACCGTCCGTCCCGCCATCGTCAGTTCCGGCAGGGAGATGACCGAAACGAGGGATGAGTCTTTCAGCATGGCGATAAACTCGTTTCCCAGCGGCGGGATGACCCGTCGGAAGGCCTGGGGAAGGATGATATGGCGCATCGCCTGGGCATAGGTCATCCCCAAGGACCGGGAGGCTTCCATCTGCCCCTTGTCGATGGATTGGATGCCGGCGCGGAAGATCTCGGCCACATAGGCGCCTGAGTTGACGCTCAGGGCTATCAGACCCGAGGTCATGGCCGGCAGGGATTGTCCGATGAGCTTCGGCGCCCCTAGGTGGACGATGAAGATCTGCACCAGCAGCGGCGTGCCGCGAATGACGTCCGTGTAAATCGTGGCGAGCCATCGAAGCGGTTTTAGGTGAGAGAGTCTCCCGAGCGCGACAAAGAGGCCGATCACCGTGCCGATCATGACGGAAATGGCGGTGACCTTGACCGTCGTCCACCCGCCCATCAGGAACAGGTCGGCATAATCCTGCACAATCTTCCATTTAAAATCCATGTTTCGAACGGCTCCTCCGAGTATTCTGCGTTGAGAGGCAACAGGTGCTTGGAATCGTGGTGGAAGGCAAAAAGAAAAGGCGCAGCAGGCCATTCGTCCCTGATACGCCTATACTATACACTACCTGACCGGTTCAGCCAACCAATTTCTATCGAAAAGTAATCCTTTCGACGGATTCCAAAAATTACTTGCCGGTGAGGTACTTTTCGGAGATTTGTTTGATAGTGCCGTTCTTCTCCAGCTTATCCAGCGCATCGTTGACTTGTTTCAGCAGTTCACCCTCGCCTTTGCGAACGGCGATCCCGTAATCTTCTTTCTCAAAGCTCGTGTCGTCGATCAAGGTCATTTTGGCGCTGGGGTTGTTTTTCAGGAAGTGCTGCACGACAGGCTTGTCAGCCACGACGACATCGACGTCGCCGTTGTTCAGCATGTTCATGGCCAAGGGGGTGGTGTCATAACGGAAGATCTTGGGGCTCTTCTCACCCATCAGCTTTTCGACCACATACTGGCCTGTCGTCGAGTTCTGGACACCGACCTTCAGGTCTTTGATGTCTTCAAACTTCTTGACCGGAGAGCCTTCTTTGACTGCGATCGCCTGGACAGCCACGAAGTAGGGCTTGGAGAAATCGATCGATTCCTTGCGCTTTTCCGTGATCGTCATGGCCGAGATAAGCATGTCCACGTTCTTGTTCGTCAGCGCAGCGATGATGCCGTCAAAGGGCGTGTCAACCAGTTCGATCTCGGCGTTCATTTCCTTGCCAACGGCTTTGATCAGGTCGATGTCAAAGCCGACAATTTCCCCTTTTTCATTCTTCCATTCAAAAGGAGCGTAGGCGGCGTCGGTGGCTACTTTGATTGTTTTCTTGGCCGTTGCTTTGTCGCCAGCGGGCGCCCCGCCACCGCAGCCGGTCGCCGTGACCAATAAGCCGAGGGCCAGGATCCCCATCAAGCCGGTCTTTACCCATTTTTTCACTGGAATATTTCCTCCTTCGTCTAAATAAAATAATAGGATATGTAATTGCGATAATTATACAGCTTGATGAAAGAAAGAACAATGATAGAATCTTCCACCCCTACGGGGACGGCATCAGTTTCTGTTAAAAAAAATAAGCGCGAGCAGTCTCGCGCATAAATATTCACATATAATACCCAGAATGTACTTATACCACAGCACACAGGATCCGGTGTATCCCTTTGCAGGGGAACCCATTTTGCCGCTCTCTTTTTAGCGGAAGCCCTGCCTACGGGCGTCTTCCAGGACTTCCCGACAACACCGGAGAGCGCCCAGACCGTCGATGATGTTTTTCCCCATCTCCCCTAAAGCTTGCGCGCGTTTCTGCTCGTGGAGAAGCATAAACAGCCGTCGAGCAATCTCCTCTATTTCCAGCGGTTTCTGAAGGACAACCGTTTCATTTTGGTTGCCTTTTTCGAGAGGCGCTCCCGGCGGGCCAGTCGAAAAGAGCGGGAGTGCTGCTTCCATCTGGCAGGCCGCCAACGCCGCCGGAACCTGATTGTCCGCCTGGACGACAACCGCACAGGGAACCCCCGTCGCCAGCAATTCCTGAAGGGTGACGCCGGCGGCGGTAACGGCGAGATCCATGGCGGGGAGCATGCTGATGATGTCAGTCGGAGGATGATGTCGCCGGATCCAGGGCTTTTCTTTAAATTCCTCGGGGAAGTCCATATAGGGGCCGACAATGACATGCGCCTCAAGGCAACATCCCGACTGGACGACCCGATCTAATGCTTCGAGGACTCGCGGGAGGTGGCCCATGGGATCGCCGCCGCCCAGCGTGACGAGGATTTGTTGCGGTTGTTGCAGTTCAAAGCGTTCCCGTTGTTCCCGCAGTCGCCGGGCTTCCACGACGCGCCGGCGAAGGAGGGTATAGGGCGCGCCTAAGAGCGCCCTACCCGCCCTTTGAAAACGGTAGGTCTCCCTTTCCGCCGCCAGTCCAGCGTTGATCACCAGTTGGACATCCATCGGAAAGGCGTTATGGTCATCGAGATAGACCACATACAGCCCCGCTGAACGGAGCGCCCCCAGCGTCTCGGGACGAATCCGGTAGGAGTCGATGATCACGATGGTTGCGCCTTGCCCTTTCAGCCAGCAGGCCCACCGCTCCGGGGCCGCATCAACGGCGCACCCGCTTTCCGGCCGCCGCCACTGGAAGAGATCGCCTGTGAGGTGTATTGCCGCTCCATCGGGAGGACCGGCAGCCAGCGCCAAATGCCCCTGTTCACGGAACGCTTCCGCGAGGGCGGCGCATCGCATGGCGTGGCCCAATCCCACGCCGCTTCCTGCGTCAAAATAAAAGGCGACAACCGCTTTCGTCCCGTTCACTTTCGTCCCGTTCAGGTTGCCTCCACCCCGCTCATCACCGCGTCGATCACCTTTGCCTGCTGGGCCGCTGTCAGACCGTAGTACATGGGCAGGGAAACGGCTTGGCTGTAAAACCGTTCCGCCAGCGGGCACAGTCCAGGGGCATAGCCGAGGGCGCGGTAATAGGGATGCAGGTACACAGGGCGGTAATGGACGTTCACCAGGATGCCCCGCTCGTGGAGATAGGTCACCAAATCCCTTCTCCGTTCCGCGCCGGCCAAAAGACGAATGACATAGAGATGCCAGGCCGAATCCCTTCCCGGTCGTCGACCCGGAAGGGCAAGGACATCAGAGAGACAGGCCAATTCCCGGTCATAGCAGTGCGCTATCTCCCGGCGACGAGCCAGAAAACAGTCCAGCTTTTTCAACTGGCTTTCCCCTAACACGGCCTGGATATCGGTCATCCGGTAATTGTACCCCAAGGCATGCATCTCATAATACCAGGGGCCTTCGTCCGCCTTCATCTGGGAGCGGTCCCGCGTGATCCCGTGGCTGCGAAACAAGGTCAACCGTCGGTACAGCGCCTCGTCGTCGGTGACGACCATCCCGCCCTCTCCAGTAGCAATGTGTTTCACCGGGTGAAAGGAGAAGGCGGTCATGGCGCTCAGGCTCCCCACAGGACGGGCGTCGACGGCAGCCCCCAATGCGTGGGCGGCGTCTTCGATCACGAGAAGACCGTAGCGTTCAGCCAAGTCCCGGATCGCCGGGACATCGGCAGGCAACCCGGCAAAATGGACAGGCACAATTGCCCGGGTCCGCGGCGTGATCAACGCCTCCACCGCCTCTACGGCCATGTTCCCCGTATCAGGCTCGATGTCGGCGAAGACCGGTTTGGCGCCTAGGTAGAGGGCCGCATTGGCTGTCGCCGCAAAGGTGTTGGCCGGCAGGATCACCTCGTCGCCCGGACCGATGCCGGCGGCGAAATAGGCGGCATGGAGCGCCGCCGTCCCTGAGGAGAGGGCCACGCCGAAGCGAGCGCCGGCGCGGCTGGCCACAGCCGCCTCAAAGCGGTCGATGGCCGGTCCCGTCGTCAGGTAGTCGCCGCGCAGCGCCTCGGCGACAGCGGCGATGTCGTCCTCATCGATGGACTGGCGGGCATAGGGGATGAACTCCCCTGGCGCCGTCATCGCGCCCCGCCCCCCAGTTCGGGCTTGGCTTCCTTCAGCCACGCCGCCGTGCGGGCGATCCCCTCTTCCAGGGAGATGAGGGGACGCCACCCTAACAGGGCTTCCGCCCTGCTGTAGTCGCAGAGGAGACGCCGGATCTCGCTCTGCGGATGGGGGTGGTCCACATGATTGACAGAGAAGCCATCGGCAGCGCCGGTCACCGCTCCCACCAGGCGAGCCAGATCGACGATGGGAATCTCCCGGCCCGAACCGGCGTTGAGCAACTGCCCTACAGCCGCCGCATCCATCCCCGCCTGGATGACGAAGCGAGCGCAGTCCTCCACATAGAGCAGGTCCCGCGTCTGGGTCCCATCGCCGAAGATATGCAGTGGTTGGCCGCGTAGCGCCCGTTCGACGAAGATGGCCACGACGCCGCCTTCCCCGTTCGTCTTCTGATAGGGCCCATAGGTGTTAAAGGGCCGGATCACCGTCACCGGCAACCCGTAGGCGTGAAAATAGGAGATCGTCAGGTGTTCCCCCGACAGCTTCGCCCCCGCATAGGGAGACGCCGGCAGGACGGGATGGGCCTCATCGATGCCGCCCGCCTCCGGCGCCGGCGAGTAGACCATGCAGGTGCTCATGAAGACAAAGCGGGTGTCGTAGGCGCGGCACAATTCCAGGAGACCGAAGGTTCCCGCCACATCGCGAGAAAAGGTGTCCTGCGGGTCGTCGATGCTTTTTTGAACGTTGATCTCGGCTGCCAGATGGTAGCAGAGGGGAAAGCGGTGCTCGGCAAACCAGGCCGCCAGCAGTTCCCGGTCCCGGATATCGCCGCGGCGGTAGGTTAACTGCCCCATCGCTTCGGCGGGATCCAAGGGCGCCAGCTCTGCCGCCGTAAAGGCGAGATTCGCTTCGTTCCCATTGCTGAGATCGTCGATGGCCCAGACGTGGTGGCCTGCTTTTAACAGTTGGAGAACGACCCAGCGGCCGATGAAACCGGCGCCGCCCGTGACGAGTATCTTCAAGGTGGTTCATCCTTTCTACGACAGGTGTATCATAACCACGCGGGACAAGCCCGGTCAGCGACAATAACGCAAACGATGAAAAACCCCGGAAGCACCGGGGTCAATGGGTCGTCTATTTTTCGGCAAACTCGGGCGCCTTTCCTGTTTGTTCCCACTGGTCGAAACCGTCCATCACCTTCTTGTAGGTGTCCTGGCATACCTCAGGCAGTTCACCGCCGAAGGCCTTGGCGGCCTTGCCGTACCCATCCTCGAAGGCCTTGCGCAGCACATCCAGGCGACCGGGATCGCCGCCGGAGAGGGCGACAGCGAAACGCAGGATCCGCTCGGCCACCTTATCGGCGCCGAATTCGCCGCCCGGTTGGATGTCTTTTGCGGCCTGTTCCCGGGCAGCCAGCAGTTCCGGGGAATCGATGACAGGTTCATCGGCGCCGGGTGTCTCACCGCCGGCGTTGCCGCCGCCCTTCGCCGACTTGCCCTGTTCGACGATAAGTTGGCGCACCGTTTCGATCAGGCGGTTGTAGCGCTGCTCTGCCTGCTGTTTCAGCCGGTTGACCTCATCCCAGTTGACCTGATAGGTTGCCTTGGGCTCGCTCCGTCCCAGTTCGACGACAACGCCGGCGTCCGTGTCAGCAGACTGGTTCGTCGGGGCGGAAGCGGCTTTCGCCTCCTCCTTTGATCCCTGGCGGGAAACCTCCTGTTTCCCTCGGGACACAGTCGCGTCAGTGCGATACGCTGCACTTGGGCGATAGGCGTCAATTCCGGTCATCCCTGACCACCTCCTGCCCTTCCTATCGGAAGAAACAGGGGCGAACTTAACACGTTTTTCCTATTGTTGGACCCGGCTGGCGCCGTTGCTTGCTTATTTTTCCTCACTCAGCAACCTTCTGCTTCGCGACCCCAGTAGGCCCTCAACGGCCCTCAACTAAAGTTTCCCGCAGGGGCACTCAGTGGACCGCAGGGGCACTCAGGTGGACGGCGCTTCGGTCGTATCGACAGGCTTCTGCAATACGCCGCTATTGTAGGTTCCCCACTCCGGGTGCGCATCGAGCCAGCGCAGCACCGCCGGAACCGGCACTATCCCGCCAGGCCGGTAAAAGCGCCGGTAAATCTCCTCCAGGAGTTGATAATCCCTGGCCTCATCGACGCAAAGGCGGTACTGGGGGCGCCGGTACGCCTCCGGCGGCCGGTGATGGTTGACCTGAAAACGGCCGGAGTGGTAGAGGTGGAAGGTCACATGCTCCCGCGCAGCCGGGTAGAGGGCTTCTGCAAAGGCCTGTTCCAGGGCGGTCCGGGAGAAGACCTCTGTATCGAGTCCGCGCGGGCATTCGGCGATCCCCATGTAATCGGTCTGTGTCTGTTCATAGGCGCTGATCGCGGCGGCGACGATGTCCGGTTCAATCAACGGGCAGTCGGCGGTGATGCGAACAACGGTCTTGGCGTCGACCTCCCTGGCGCAGAGGGCGTACCGGGAGAGCACGTCATCCTCATCGCCACGAAAGAGGTGCACCCCTGCGGACCGGGCCAGATCGGCCACCGGATCGTCCACCCGGCCGCGACTGGTGGCGAGACAGAGCACATCGGCCTCCCGCACCCGTTTCAACCGCTCCAGCACGTGCCAGAGCAGGGGCATGCCGGCCAGGGGCATGAGCACCTTGCCCGGCAGACGGCTGGAACCCATCCTCGCTTGGACAATGATCGCCTTCGTCACTTTGTCGCCTCTCCTCCTCGGCTAAGATCTCTGTGTCCTCACTGCTTCAACCTTTTTAAAAGTGTCTCAATCTTTCCCCGGGCCGCCGAAAAATCTACGGCAAGCAGACCGAGGCAGAAGACATTCTTATAGCGCCCGTCATGCCAGACATGCTCCCGCAGCGTTCCCTCCACATGAAAGCCGTAATTCCGGTGCATACGCGCCACCGGCTCGTTGCCTTCGAGCACCTCGGCCCACACCTTGTGCAGCCCGAGATCGTCGAAACCGTAGCGGAGCAGGAGATACTCCGCCTCCAGGGCGACGCCCGGCGCCCGTTCCCGCTCTTCGGCGATGTAAAAACCGAGATCTCCCCGCCGGTGGCGCCCTTCCATATTGGTGAGGGAAATCAGCCCCACAGGACGGAAGCCGCTCTCGCCGCACGATAAGGGGACACCCGATAAAAACTGCTTCGATGAAGGTTGCCCCTGTTCGTCAGCGCGATTGTCAACGCTGTTTACGATGTCTTCCACTTCGGCACTTACGGGAACTAGCCGCTCAATGACGAAAAACCGGTTCCGTTCTCGATCACAGACCCGGTTCCGGTACCACTGGGCCTGCATCTCCGGCGTGATCGGATCCCAGTTGTACATGGGATAGTAGACCTCTGGGCTGTTCCGCCACCGCCGGATCCGCTCCAAATCGCCCTCTTCCACCGGACGGAGCCGCACGAAGCGCCCCATGACGACCCCGTCAGCCATTGCCTGTCACCGGCTCCTCCCTGCGCATCTTCTTGAATCGTTCGCTGAAGAACGCCCGGTCGAGGACCTTCACCTTCACGGGCACTTTATAGGGGAGCAGTCGCTCGCGGCAAAACTCGCGCACCCGCCGTTTCAGCGCCACCGAATCCTCCGGTTGAGCCAACGCCAGTTGCGCCACCACAATCTGTCCGGTGACCGGGTTCTTTTCTCCCGTCACCACGGCGTCCACCACGTTCTCCAACTGCATCAGCACGCTTTCCACCTCAGCCGGGTAGACCTTTTCGCCGCCCACGTTGATGATCTCGGAGCGGCGTCCGAGGATGCGCAGGTATTCGCCGTCGATGATCACCTCGTCCTGGGTGTTGAACCAGCCTTCTTCATCAAAGGGGCTCGGCGCGTTCAGGTAACCCAGCATCGCCGATTCGGCTCGGATCCAGAGGATCCCGTCGACAACCTTCGTCTCAAAGCCCTCGCCGCCGATCTTCACCCAGAGCGAGTCGGAGGACTTCGACTTGGAGCGCAGTATGCCCAACTCAGACAGCCCGTAGGTTTGCTGCATTTGCACCTGAGGCAGGGCTTGCCGCAGACGCTGTAAGGTGCTTTCGGGCATCACCTCTGTCCCATAAGTGATCAACTCCAGGGAAGAGAGGTCGGCGCGCCGGTAAGCCTCCGAGATGAGGAGCAGGTTCAAAAAGGTCGGCGAGGTCGGCAGCACCTGGACTCGGTATTTTTCGATATTGGCGCAAACCTCGTCGGGGCTTCGACCCGGCACGGTGATGATCGTCCCGGCGTTGGCGAGGATGTAGAAGAGCGTGTTAACGCCGCCGATGTGATCAAGCAGCAAAAAGGTCAGCATCCGTTTGGACTGGCGCGGCTTCTCGAATTTTTTTATCAGGCGCGTCAGGTCATGCAGAGCCGCTTTGCTCTTGCCCGTCGACCCCGAAGAAAACAGAACCAGTCCGGGGCGGCCCTGCTGAATAAGGTTTCGTAACAGGCTGTTTGTGGGTCCGGCGTCCCTGTTCAGCCAGGTAAGCGTCCACCGGTCATCGTCGTCAAAAGCGAAGAGCGCCTGTGCCTCAGCGATGGCCAGGAATTCCTCCCGCTGCCGCCGCACCGAACGGGTCAGCGGAACAACGATGGCGCCCCGGTCGATCAAGGCCAGCAGCAGGGCGCAGAGTTCCGGCGTATAATCCCCTTCCACGGCGACGACCGTTCCTGCCGATGCCGGCGGCTGAGCAGGGTTGCCGTCGAGCACACGCTGCCACTCGCCGATCCGCTCAAGCAGCCATCGGTAGTTGTAGTTTTTTTTGTTCCATATCATGGCATCCGCCCTGTCATGGGCGGCCATTTTCGTCTTCAACCAGTCCAAAAACAAGGTTACGCGCCCCCCAGATACAGCACCTGACCGGTGATGTAGTCGCTGCGTTCACTGATGAAAAAGTCCACCACGTTCGCCACATCGGCGAAGGTTCCCAGCCGACGCAGGGCCAACTGGTCCAGAAGCTTGTCGATCTTCGCCTTCGGCACCCCGCGGATCAGGTCTGTCTCAATCGGCGTCGGTCCGACGGCGTTGCAGGTGATGCCAAAGGGGGCCAATTCTTTCGCCAGGACGCGGGTAAAGGTCTCTACCGCGCTCTTTGATGCGGCATAGACCGCCTCCCCCTCGATCCGGAGCGGCACGGCGATAGTCGAGAGATTGACGATGCGGCCCCAGCGGGACTTCATCATCAACTTGGCCGCCTCACGGCTGCAGAGGAACGTCCCGGCAAAGTTGGTGGCCATGATCTGATCGGCGCTTTTCCAGGGGGTCAACACCGTGTGGTTCATGGCCGCCGTCCCGGCGTTGTTGATCAGGATATCCAGCCGCCCCCACCGCCGCTTGATCGCCTTTATCAGTTCGGTCACCTGCGCCTCATCGGCCACATCGGCCTGCATGTGCCAGTAGCGCTCATGGGCCAGGTCGCTCGCTTCGCGGCTGCAGCCGGCCACCAGATAGCCCTGTTGCAGATAGTGCTCGGCCAGGCTGCGGCCGATCCCCTTCCGTGCGCCGGTGATCAGCATCACCCGGGGGACCGGGACGCACGGAAGGCCGCCCTGCTTCGAATCATCACACCTAGTCATGCCAACCACCTCAACCATCGGTTCCTCTTCCAGCCGTCGCCGGTTCACTGTCCCGGCGATCCGCCGCAACGCCGTCACCGGCGTAAAACCACAAGCGCGTCACAGCAGCGTCAGGATATAATCGGCCAGGGCGCCCGCCGTACGAAAGGGGCTCTGTTTCTGCGACATGGCCCGCTCATCGGCCAGCACGATTGAGTGGCCCGTCTCGTCCTCCACCTTCTGTTCCACATCGACAATTAAAGTGACCAGGCCGACAGAGTCGAGGAGGCCTTCCTTTCCGAAGAGCCGCGTCTCCTCGTTCAGTTCCTCGGCAGGGGTTTCTACCAATTGCTCGGACAAGGCTTCTATGATCATTTGCACAACGGCGTCGCGCGTCATGGCTATCCCCTTTCAGTCATCGCCTCGGGGCGGATTCTTCCCATCGTCTTTTTCAGGATCCTCGTTTTGATCGGTAAACTCGCATGTCTCCGGCAACAGCAACTCCCACGTCACCGGCGTTCCTTTGGCAGCATGTCTGGTCAGGGGTCTGCCCAGCAAGAGGTCGTAGTACTTGGGCGGCAGACCGTCTCCCGGTCGAATCACCCGCAGGTTCTCAGGCGTAAATCGATCGCCGACCCGCATGTCGGCGGCGACGTAGAGGGAACGGCGGTGTTTCAGCGATGTGGCCTCTCCGCCGAGGGGGCCGTAATGAACATGGCCCAGGGCCTGCCAGGCCCGCTCCGTCTCAACGGCCAGCGCCGCCATCTCGGCCGGCTCCAGGGAAAAGGCGGCGTCGACGCCGCCGTCGGCGCGGGACAGGGTGAAGTGTTTCTCGATCACTGACGCGCCGAGAGCGACAGCCGCCACAGCCACGCCGATCCCCAGGGTGTGGTCAGACAGGCCCACCTGGACAGCCATCTCCCCGGAGGCCGCCGGGTTTTCCTTCGTCTCCGCCCGATCTCCGCCGACCAACGAATCTCCACCAGCCTCCGGCCCATATCCACCGGCGCCGGGCCGGCCTCCACCGTACATGGACAGCAGGTGGGGTATCGTCCGAAGGTGGCTGGAAGCCGGTGACGCCGGGTAGCTGCTGGTGCATTTGAGCAGCACCAGATGGCGGCAGCCGGCTCCCCTGGCCGCCCGGACAGCCTCATCGATCTCGGCGACAGTCGCCATCCCCGTCGACAGGAGGATCGGCTTGCCCGTCGCCGCCACCCGCCGGATCAGGGGCAGGTCGGTCAGTTCAAATGAAGCGATCTTATACAGAGGTACCTGCAATGATTCGAGAAAATCGACGGCCGAGGCGTCAAAGGGGGTGCTGAAACCGATCAGCCCCAGTTGGCGGCATCGCTCGAAGATCGGACCGTGCCACTCCCAGGGCGTCGCTGCCTCAGCGTACAACCGGTGCAGCGTCTTGCCGGCCCAGAGGCTATCAGGGTCATCTATGCGAAAGGCGCCCTCGTTGACATCAAGGGTCATCGTGTCCGCCGTATAGGTCTGGATCTTCAAGGCATGGGCGCCTGCAGCGGCAGCCGCCTCGACGATCTGCAGCGCCCTTTCCAGAGAGTGGTTATGGTTTCCCGACATCTCCGCCACGATCAGCGGCGGCGCGCCGGCGCCGACTTTCCTGCCGGCAACAGTAAAACAACCCATGGGCTATCCCTCGCAAGTCATTCCTTTATCCCTACACATCGTCAACTCGACCGGTCCCCAGCCGTCACGGTCCAAGCCGCTCATACAGGTTCAAAGCCTCCCGCACGACCTGGTCCATGTTCAGGTAGCGGTACTGTCCCAGACGTCCCACGAAATAGACGTCGCTCAGTTGCGCAGCCGCCTGGGCGTACTGTTCGTATCGTTCCCGGTTTTTCCGGGCTGGCACAGGGTAATAGGGTTCACCCTCCCCGGCGGGATACTCGCGTACGATCGTGGTGACAGGACAACGCTGTCCCGTGGCATGTTTGATCTCGATGATCCGAGTGAAATCAAATTCATTGGGATAATTGACGACACAGGCCGGCTGAAAATACTCCTGATGAACCTGTTCGAACTCAAATCGCAACGAGCGGTAAGGGAGTCTCCCCAGGGCGTAGCCGAAGTACTCGTCGATCGGCCCGGTGAAGATCAGCCTCCGGAAAGGGATGACATCTTTTATTTCGGCAAAGTCCGTATTCAGCATCAACTTGATCTTTGGATGGTCGATCATCCGCTCGACCATGCGCGTGTATCCCTGCTTGGGGATCCCCTGATAGGTGTCGGCAAAATAACGGCCGTCTCGGTTGAAGCGCACCGGGATACGGGCGCACACCTCCGGTTCCAGGTCCGATGCCGGTATGCCCCACTGTTTGCGGGTGTAGCGGTCAAAAAACTTTTCGTAAAGCTCCCGCCCGACCTGGCTGACGATGACATCCTCGGAGTTGACCGCCTCCCGCTGCTCCCGCCGGCTGTTCAGGAATTCCCGCATCGTGTCAGCAGTCAGAGAGAGGCTGTAAAGTTGATTCAGCGTATCCAAGTTGATCGGGAAGGGCAGCAACTGGCCATCCACCCAGGTGAGCACCCGGTGGAGATAATGATGCCAGTCCGTAAATCGGGACAGGTACAGGAAAACGTCGCGGTCATTCGTATGGAATAGGTGCGCGCCGTAGCGGTGGATCAGTACGCCCTTGTCATCATAGCAGTCATAGGCGTTGCCGGCGATGTGGGACCGTTTTTCAACGAGCAACACCTGGGCGCCCCGCTCGTTGGCCAACCGTTCCGCCAAGGTGCAGCCGGCCAAACCGGCGCCGACTATCAGGTAATCAAACATCCGCCATCCCCCAAACCCGCGGTTCTCAGATCTTCGGCGATCACAACTTCGTCTCTGCCTCTCAAACAGCCTCGTTTTGTTTCCCAACAACTTTGTCAGCGATACCTCAACCGGGCCCCGGATTCTCCCTTTTGCGAGGCGTGACGAGTGACAGCAGTGAAAAGAGGAGCCACCAGGGCAGCCAGAGCAGCGCCGCCGCCAGCGCGGCCACCAGGGCGAAGGCGCCGTTGCGCAAACCGGTCCAGGCCAGCCCGGCTGCGGTGAGTTGGGAGAAATGGCCGGGGAGGTTGACTTGCGCATGTTGCCGCGCCGGGATGGCCAGTCCAAAGCGCAGCACATTATAGAAACCGGAACCGGAGACATTGGCCACCGGTGTGACGACCATATCCCACTGGCGCGAACGGACCGCCTCCGGCACCTTCGCCTGGTCGAAGCTTCCCACCTCAGGGTAGATCAGGACCTCATCGACCTCTCGGTAACTGGCGGCCATCTCCCTGCCATGGGAATGGGTCAGAACGGCCAGCTTCATGCCGGGATACTGTCGGACCAGCGCAGGCACGATCTTGTCCAACTGTTGAAAGGGCACGGAACGGATCAGGAGACACCATTTTTCCGCCTTATCGCTCATCCTTCACGTCCTTTCCCGTCGATCGCCGCCAGGATCTCCTCCGTTTTTTGACGGAGCAATTTTTCATCCGCCCGCGTCTCTACGTTCAGCCGGAGCAACGGTTCCGTATTAGAGGCCCGCAGGTTGAAGCGCCAGTCCGGGAATTCGACACTGAGGCCGTCGGTGCGGTCGATGACCCCTCCCGTCGCAAAGGCCGCCTCGATGCGGGCCAACACCTCGCCGGGATCAGCCACCCGGCGGTTAATCTCACCGCTGCAAGGGAACCGCTCCATCCGTTCCGCCACAAGGGCTGACAGTGTCTTCCCTCGCCGGCACATGGTCTCGACGACCAGCAGCCAGGGGATCATCCCGCTGTCACAGTAGGCAAAATCGCGAAAGTAGTGGTGGGCAGACATCTCTCCGCCGTAGAGGGCGTCCTCGATGCGCATGCGCTCCTTGATGAACGCGTGGCCTGTCTTCGACTGCACCGGAATCCCGCCAGCCTCCATCACCATCTCCTGCGTGTTCCAGGTCAGGCGCGGGTCATGAATGATCCTGGCGTTGGGGCTACGCCGGGCAAAGGCTTGACCGAGCAAGCCCACGAGGTAGTAGCCTTCGATAAAGCGCCCCTGCTCGTCAAAGAGAAAGCAGCGATCAAAGTCACCGTCCCAGGCGATGCCCAGGTCAGCGCCGGCCTCCCGGACAGCCTGCGCCGTCGAGAGCCGATTCTCCGGCAGCAGCGGATTGGGGATGCCGTTGGGAAAGGCGCCGTCAGGCTGATGGTGGACCTTGACAAACTGGAAGGGCAGATGCGCTTCCAGGGCGTCGATAACCGGTCCCGCGCACCCATTGCCGCTGTTGACGACCACCTTCATCGGCCGGAGGGTTGACCTATCGATATAGGAGAGAAGGTGAGCCACATAAGGTTGCATCAGGTCGTCCCGGTGCAGGATCCGCCCCTTTTTCGGCTTCACGCCGTGGCCATGCCCCTGCGATGTCTCCCTGATCGTCTCACTGGTCGTCTCCCCATGCGTCTCACTGGGCTTCCCTTCCCCCAGGGCGAGCGCCTCCAATTCGCGCAAGCCGCTATCGCCGCTGATGGGACGCGCCTCGGAACGGACCAGCTTCATGCCATTGTAATCACCGGGGTTGTGGCTGGCGGTGACCATGATCCCCCCATCCAGCTTCCAGTGGAAGGTGGCGAAGTAGACCTGCTCGGTTCCGCAACAGCCGATATGGATGACATCACAGCCGCCGTCGGTCAACCCTTCTGCGAGCGCCCTCGCCAAGCCGGGACTGGATGGGCGCACATCATAGCCCACGACGACCTGCTTCGCCGGAAAGAGTTGGACATAGGCCCGGCCAATGCGATAGGCCAGATCCTCATTCAGTTCGTCAGGGACGCGGCCGCGGATGTCATAGGCCTTAAAAGGGCTTCCTCCCACCGAACGCTCACCTTCCGTCTTTTCCTTGCCCGTCAAGACTGTTTTTCGGCATCGATCGTGACGTTGGCTCACCTTAGTTCCTGCCGTATTCATCGTTAAAGCGGACAATGTCGTCTTCCTCGAGGTAGATGCCGTTTTGCACCTCGATGATCACCAAGGGGACTTTCCCCGGATTTTCAAGACGGTGACGGGTCGACTTTGGCACAAAGATGCTTTCGTTCTCATGGATCATCCGCACCTCGTCGCCGATCGTCACCCGCGCCGTCCCTTCCAGAACCACCCAGTGTTCTGACCGGTGGTAGTGCAGTTGCAAGCTCAACCGCTGGCCCGGCTGGACGACAATGCGCTTCACCTTATGTCCCTCAGCGTCGACGAGGATGGTGAAGCTCCCCCAGGGCCGGTACTGGGTGGGATGCTCCACCGCCTCCCGCCGTTTGCGCTGTTTCAACTGGTCGACGACTTCCTTGATCTTCTGGGACTCGCCGCGGCGGGCGACGACGATAACATCGGGCGTCTCCACCACCAGCGTGTCTTCCAGACCGATGCCGGCCACCAGTCGCCCATTGCTCATCAGCAGCGTCTCACGGCATTGGAAGGGGATACAGTCTCCCGCCACAACATTGCCCTCGGTGTCTTTCGGCAACGCTTCAAAGATAGCGTCCCAGCAGCCGATGTCATTCCAGTATAACGAAAAGGGGAGCACGACCACGCGAGAGGACTTTTCAGCCACAGCGTTATCGATGGAGATCGACGGCGATTCCGCGAACCGCCCCAGCATCTCTTCGAAGGGCAGGCGCAGGAGTTGGGCTAGGTCGGGCTGGTGCGCTTCGATCTCCTCGACGAGGCAACCGATGGTGAAGGCAAACATCCCCGAATTCCAGTAATAGCCGCCCTCAGCGAGAAAGGCCTCGGCGCGGGCGCGATCAGGCTTTTCGGTAAAGCGCCGGACGGCGAAGCCGTTGTCCCTTGCTTCCCCCGCCTGGATATAGCCGTACCCTGTTTCGGCCTTCGTCGGTTGAATGCCGAAGGTGACAATCCGTCCTTCCTGAGCAACCTGGACGGCCTCCCGGATCTTCTCCGCATATGCCTCTTCCGGCCTCACGAGATGGTCCGACGGGGCGACAAACAAGACCTCATCGGGGGAACAGCCCAGCAGATCGAGACAATAGCGGGCGCTGAGGGCGATGGCAGGCGCCGTGTTGCGCGCGTCCGGTTCCAGGATCACATGGGCCTGCTCAACGCCCCATTTGCGCAGTTCGATCTGCACATGGTGATAATAGGCATGGTTGGTGACAACGACGATATCCCTGGGCTCAACGACGCGCAGGAAGCGGTGTATCGTCTGGGCAAGCAAGGACATCTCTCCGCCGATCGTCAGAAACTGCTTCGGATAGTCCTGACGGGACAAGGGAAAAAGGCGTGTCCCCCCGCCTCCGGCTAATACGACCACTTTCATCGGCAACCCTCCCTTCCTCGGAACTCTTTGCCGGTCTCCTTCCCGACCCTTACCGGTAGAAGGTGAAATTGACGCGATAGGGCACCCGCAGCTTCCTGGCCACCTCATCTCGCACAGGCTTGCGCAAGCGCAGGATCATGGGCAGTTGGACCACCGCCGCCCAGGCCGCTTTCAGATAGATCCCTGTCTGCTGCTCCAGGGAGAAATAGACACAGTAATAGAAGAGGCGCAACGTCAACAGCCAGGCAGGTAGGAGCGGCTGGTTTTTCCAGACGAGCCAGAAGAGATTCCGCGTGTAGAAAAAAGGCGCCCGCCAGGACTGGCGGTTGGTCGGCGACGCCTTATGGTAAGAGATGATATCGGGAAAAAACCGGATCCGGTAACCGGCGTCCCAGATCCGAAAGGCCATATCCATCTCATTCATGTAAAGAAAAAATTCGCCGGGATAGTAGCCGGCTTTCTCCATGACCGACCGGCGCACCCCCGCGCCGGCGCCGTTGAAGCTCATGTAATACTCCGGTTCTGCCGCCTTTTGCTGCCCTGTCGCTTGTTCCGTTCCCGCTGACCTTATCTCTCCGGTCATTTCGCGGCGGCGAAGCCACTCCTCAAACTGAACATAGCTGCGCACATCGAAAGCGACCACGCCAAGGCGGGGATCCTCCCGAAATCGCTCCACCATGCGGGCGATCGCGTCATGGGCGGGAAAAGAATCGTCGTCCAGGATGACCACATAGTCGCCGCGAGCTTGGCGAAAACCGTGGTTATAGGCCTCAACGCCGATGTTGGCGCCGATCTCGATGATCTTGACCTCCGGGAAATCGGCCTGCACCATGGCCACGCTGTCATCGGAGGAGCCGTTGTCCACGACGATCACCTCGATGGGCCGGTAGGGCTGCTCCCTAAGCCGGGTCAGCCCTTCGCGCAGGTCGTCCCGGCGGTTCCAATTGAGAATGACGACTGAAACCAGTTCCACTGCTTCACCTCCAGAAGGCCTTCCCCTCGTCGGAGCGCCTTTTTCGATCGCCTATCAGATCGGCGCCATGCAGCCCAGATCCCCGTTGTAGAGGCGGATGAGGTTCACCCGCTCCCCCAAAAGGGGATGGAGCTGCGCATAGATCTCATCTTCGAAGGTGGCCGAGGAGATGATGATATCGGTGCACCGGTCCGCCAATTCCGCCAAAAAGCGCTCCTTAAAGAAAACGGGGTGTCCGTTCAGGCTCGTTCCGTCTTTGCGCGGATTGGAATCGACGACACCGTTGATGGCCTCCAGGGGGAAGCCTTTTCGTTCCAGGATGGCCAACAGTTTTTGCGTATGCACGCCGGCGCCCCAGATGTACACCTGTCTCCCCTGCAATGCTTCCCGCAGGCGATGGACAAAGGTCAGCTCCTGTTCGGCCCAGTAAGCCTCTCCCTCCGGCGACAGGCTGCACACCTGGAGCCAGCCGGGGTAGTTGTTCAGATCAAACTTGTCCTGTGTGGCGAGGAATTCCTCCTGATCCATGTGGAAACCGCAGTAACAGGTCCGCATGGGACAGCGTTGCGGCTGTGTCAGTCTTTTGCCGGCGAAGGCCTCCGGCTCGTCGCGGAGAAAATTGAAGACCTCCCGGAAATTCTGATGTTCACAGGGCGTTATACGGCCGCTGTCCAAAAACATATTAAACCGGGTAAAACCGGCGCGGCAAGGGCGCATCGTGGGATGATGGAAGCTGTGCTCGCTCATGTATCGGCTGTGGACATCGTGAAAGCGGTTTTCCAGCCAGGCTTCTTCTTCCTCTGTATACGCCTGTGGATACAGCTTGCCCTTGTGTTCGCCGATGAGGCGGTTGGGGCCCATGCGGACGCCATACTTCTGAAAGCGCTCGACGAGCGCCTCATAGTTACCGATCCGTTCGGGAAGCAGCACATAGATGACGACGCAATCCACATGATTCCTGGCGAGGACGGCGAGGTTGTGTTCAAAGAGCTCGTCATAATGGCGATGATTTTCATGGATCGGATGATAGGAGAAGCGCATATCGGTGAAACGGCGGATCACCTCATCGGGAAAGAGCTTGTCAAAAGCCACCGATGCGTTTGTCGTCATGGAAATGCTGTGCCGCGCGGAGAGGCGGCAGACCATCTCGGCGAAGGCCGGGTTGATCAGCGGCTCGCCGCCGAGGAAATTGATCCGCCACGATCCGGTGCGGTCAAAAAACGCTTCCAGGCGCCCCATCTTTTCATTATAGGGGGTCCAGTCCCGAGGGACAGGCGAACCGGCGCCATGACAAAAAGAACAGTTGAAATTGCAGTGCTGCCACAAATTGACGGCGGCGGTCAGTTGGTCTGGGCGTTCCTGTCTCATCCGTTCCTCCACCTGCTTTTTCAACGTATTTACGAAAGCTAGACGCTTGCTGAAATTTCCTCTTCGTGGATCTGCCGCAAGGCCTCGCTGTGGGACAGCCTTGGAACGTCCAGTTCCCTCCGGGACAGTGTATCGGTGAGCCACATCTCGGGAAAGAGAAAGCACCCGTCAGCAGGCCGCTTCGATGGACGGACGAGGCCGGGATCAAAACGGGCAATCTCGGCGTACGCCCTGGCGAAGCCGTAGCGGCTGACCGGCTCTCCGACGACATGATAAATCCGCCGCTCTAACCGCTCCCTCGTGATCATCCCATGGAGCATCGCCAAGAAATCCTTGTAATAGGTCGGGCCGTAGCAGACATCGCTGTAACAGTCCACCGACTGTCCGCGGCTCAAGGCGCCGCGCAGAAAGCGGATAAAGGTGGACCGGCTGTCATAGAGCGCCGCCAGCCGCAGCACATAAAAGCGATCGGACGAATTCATGCCGATCTTTTCGGCGGCCAGCTTGCTCTGTCCGTACACCGTCGCCGGGTACGTCGGGGATGTCTCGCTGTAATTGCCCTGATGACCGTCAAAAACGTAATCCGTCGATATATAGATCACCCGGGAAGCCCGGGGAAAAGCCTCCAGCAGGTTGAGCGTCGATTGCGCGTTGGCGGCGTGGGCGAGGGCCGGCTCCCTTTCGCAGAGCGCGATGTCTTTCAACCCTGCCGCGTGGATGATCAGATCGGGCGACAAGGCGCTCGCCACAGCTTCCACCTGTTCTCGATCAGCGAGGTCGCAGCGCCAGGTCCGTTCCCCCGGAGCACAGCGGGCGCTCAGGGTGTGCAGTTCCGCCGTTCCCTCGAGAAAACGGCCGATGATGCCGCCAACATAGCCGGAAAAACCGGTCAGCAAAATCTTTTTCATCAATGTTCCTACTTTACCTGATTAATCTGCCTTCCATGTTGACACCGGCGGCGATGATCGGCGCCACCGTCAAGGCCACCTGCTCCACCTCTTCATAATTGGCGCCGTCCGGGTTGGTGTAGGGCACCACGGCGCCTTTGAAATCATGGGCTGTCCGCAACGCAAGGGCCCAGTCCTTAAGGGCGGCAATGCGAAAGTCACCCGTATTCCGGAACAGATGCAGGCGGCTCTCGTCGAGTAAGGGAACAAAAGCAGGGGCAAAACGCTCATGGGTGAGCACATGGATCTCAAAGGGGCTCTTTTTCAGCGCCGCAACGAGAGCCAGGGTGAGGTTGATGTTGGCCGACTGCAGGACGACCAGCCGATCGCCCGGCGCGAGCCGTTCCGCCAGTTGCGCTGCCAGGGCCGTTTGAAAAGCCGGGGCGCCGAGGGCGCGCCGGATCTTGGCCTCCGCCCACCGGCTGTAGGCGAGCTTGACGTAGTTCTCCAACTCCTCGCCGGAGAATCGTTCTGTCCTGGAAACGGCTTTTGCGGCGCCGTCATAATCGGCCCAATTTTTCGTGATCAACCAGCCCTTTCGCTCATAGATCTCGTACATCTTTGTCCCTGGAAAGGGCGTGGCGATGGAGAACTGCAGCGATTCCGCATCCAGGCGGCAGGCCAGATCGATGGTTCCCTCGATGCTTTCCGCTGTATCGCTGGGCAGGCCGATGGTGAAGGTCAGGTGGGCCTTGATCCCGATCTCTCGGGTGAAGGCGACCATCTCGATCACCTTTTTCAGTTGCATCCGCTTGCCGATCTCGTCGAGCACCTTGGGGTCGCCCGACTCAACGCCGTACTTGATGCTGTGCAAACCGGCCTCTTTCAGTTCTATCAACGCCTCCCGGGTCATCAGGTCCGCCCGTCCCATGGCCCCCCAGGGGATGTGGTGCAGACCCCGCGCCTTCATCAACCGGGCGATGGCAAGGATATGGGCAAGGTCGACATTGAAGGTGTCATCGTCAAAGTAGATGCTCCGGTAGGGGTACCGCTTCAGATTGGCTTCGATCTCGGCGACTACATCCTCGGGGTCCCGTTTGCGGTAGCGACGGCTTCGATAGACGACCTGGGGCCAGACGCAGAAGATGCATCCGAAGGGACATCCCCGCGAGGCATGCATTTGCAACTGCGGCTGTTCCAGGCCAATCCCCACATCCACATACCTGCCTGCCAGCCGGTCATCCCGCTCCGGCCAGGGGAACTCCTTCAAATCGGGGAGCGGACCGCAGGCGGTCTTGCATACCTCCCCCGCTTGCCGGTAGAGAAGGTTGCCCACAAGGGACAGGTCGGCGCCTTCGCGGAGCGCCTGCGCTAAAGACAACAACGGCCGTTCATACTCCCCGTACAGAACAAAGTCGATTTCGCGCCTCCCGGCGAAATATCGTTCCTCTTCCAGTTCGGCGTGGATCCCGCAGAAGACGGCGCGCAACCCCGGCAGCATCTCTTTCAGCTTCCCCGCTTCCGCCAGGTCGTGGTTGACGCTCGGCGTCGATGTCTCCACAACGACCAGGTCAGGCCGGAACGACCGCGCAAAGGCGTAAAAGTCGTCATAGCTCTCCCCTAGCGCGATGGAATCGCGAAAAGCCACCTCGAACCCGGCCGCTTTTAGGAGGGAACTGGCGGTGGCCAGGTAAAAGGGAAAGGGCATATAGCCGCCGATTAGGTCTCCGCCGTAGTAAGGGAAGGTGTGCGGCCAGCGAGAGCCGGCGCGGATCCCGCGCCAACCCGGTTGTTCCCCTTCGGGCAGCTTGTGCCAGGGGAGATTCGCCAATAAAATGCGCAATCGTCAACTTCCTTTCCGCGATTGGCCGTCAGACCGAAAGGACATCCCAAACAGGCGCAGCCAGGTCGTAGAGCGGCACGATCGCCATCTGGCTGCGCAGATGGCTGACACTCCGGTAGATGGCGGGACCGGATTGCTCCGCCGCAATGATCAACAGATCCGGACGCAGTCGCGCCAGATCGTCATAACCGTAGACGGGATAACCGTAGACCTGCTTTCCAGCCAGGCGACGGTCCACAAAGCCCAGCAACCGCAAGCCGGGGTAATCGGGCAGTATCTCGGCCACATTGGCCGCCATCAACCCCTGAGCGCCGTAGAACATCACCGACTGATCGTTCTCCTGCCAACGGCGCAGCAGCGGCCGGAGCTTTTCGATAAAGGGACGTTCACAGATGACACCGTCTGCAGCAGCGTCGACGCGCAGGTCGTTGACGATCATGCCCGTATAGTCCGCCTTCCAGCGGCGGAAAAGGGAGGCGTCGTCAGCCAGAAAGGCAGCCAGCCAATCCTTCGCCAGGGAAGGGTGGATCAGGTAGTTGACGAGCGGCCGCAACCCCTCATCCGAGACAAAGCCGGGGAGTCGACGGCCCACAAGTTCCTTCAGTTCCTGTCGGAGCGCCTGCGGCGGCAGCAACTCCGGCACGACGACACCGCAGATGTTCTCCTTCCAGCGCTGCACCTTGTTGTCATCGAGCTTGCGCGTCTCCAGGAAGGTTCGGACAGCGATTACCGGCGCCTGGCCAGTCTCCAGGGAGGAGCGGACCAGACTGTACTCCACGTTTTCGACCACAAAATCGCCGGCGAGAAAGTGGACATAGCGGCTGTCATCGCCCGGCTCTTCCCGCCAGGCCGCCAGCAGGCGGCTCGCCTCATCGCGGTCAGCGAAAAAGACCTGTCGAACCATCCCGTCACAACCAGTGACATCGGGGGAACGGAAGTCTGCCGCAGTCTCGGTTCCTCCACCACGCTGAACGCCCCGGCATGCCCCATTGACGCCGCCTGTTAGGCAGAGTTGGGACGCCCGGCTGAAGAGCGCCTGGAGGCGGTGGGTCGTCGTATGGGCGCGGTGGGCGCTCTCGCCCATGCGTGCGGCGATCGCTTCCCGCTCGTCGGCATGTTGCAGATAGTAGCGGACTTTCTCTTTCAAGTCCTGAAGGTCATCGAAGAAGAGGATCTCTTCGCCTTCCCGGAACAGTTCCGCCAGTTCGGGATTGCGGTTCGTGATCTGTAAGGCGCCGCAGCCGGCCACCTCAAAGTGACGCAGTTTCGTCTGATAGCCCCGGGGATCGCCGTCAGCGGAAAAGCCGACATTGAAGACGATGCGCGACTGGTTATAGGTCTCCACCATCTCTTCCGTCGAGAGAACGCCTCCGTAGCAGTCTCGCAGCACCGGATGTTTATCCCAGCCTGAACCGAAGACCCGGAAGTTCAATCCCGCCTCGCGGCAGTGCCGATAGAGTTCGACGAGGATCTCCTGCCGCGAATAGCTCTCATGGTCTGACGAAAAGATGTTGTTGCTGAACAGGTTCTTACCGATGTAGACGACGTCATACCGCTTCGGGCTGTTCGGGATGGGCCGGAAGACCTGAGGATTGAACCCCCAGGGCAGGTATAGGGTTCGTTCCCCCCACCCCTTCTCCAAACGACGCTGCAACCCCCGCCGGGAGTGAGTGGCGATCAGATCGTAGCGGTGATCGACGGGCTCGTTTTTCCGGTACCATACCTCCGGTTCATCATCGGCGTGAAAGGCAATAATCGGCAGCCCGCTCTGGCGGACGACCTCGAAAAATTCATCGGAAAGCTCCTGCTGAATGCCGTCGGAGTAGAAAAAGAAGCAGTCAAACCTCGTCCGCCGCAGCAATTCATGGAGGTATGCCTCCAGGACCCCTCGCCGGCAGGCGGCCTGAATGGGCGTGATATCGACAAAGGTAGGGCGATAGAGCGCTTTCATCGGTCTGATCCAGCAGTCTTTGATATAGAGGCTGGACAGCATGCCCACCATCAAGATGCGCAAGGGATCACTTCCTTTGCGGCGTCGCCAAATCAAGCTGGCGAAAACTATGCTCTGGTTTTGTTTTCGTCATCTTTCGTGCAAACCTTTACCCGCTGCCGGAGAAGAGCTTAAAATCCGGCTTCCCAGGCCGGATCGTCCAGGTCGTAGAGAGGAAGGACGCCGTAGCGGCTTTCATATTCACACAAACTCTTGCGGATCTCCGGTCCCGAATGGATGGCCGTTATTAGGATCAGGTCCGGATTCAACCGCTCCAGGTCTTCCCGGCCGTAAACGGGGACGCCCTGGACGCTTTGGCCGGCAAGCGCTTTATCGATAAAACCGAGCAGCCGGATCCCATGCTTGCCCATATAGGCCATGACCGGCGCAATCAGATCGCCGCGGGCGCCATAGAGCAGGACCGTCTTTTTTTGCCGCGCCAGGCTGGAGAAGAGCCGCTCAAAGAGGATAAACTGGCGGGACAGGAGAGACTCCATTCCCTGCTTGATGAAAAACCGGTTGACGATCCGGTAGGTGTGGGTCAACGGCAAATCACCCGTCGCCAAGGGCCGCTTGCCTTGCAAACCGTCGATCCAGCGGTCGAGGAACTCGCCGGCGACGATCAGGCTAGCCGGGAACAGCCGTTCACCGCCCCAATCAAGGGCCGGCAGGCATTTGTGAAGCTGCGCCTCTGCTTCCAATTCATGGCCCTGTTTCGGACGATCAGCCTTGAGAATAAAGCCGTTGAAATTGTAGTTCTCCACCTGCACGAAGTTCGGATCGCTGCCAGGCGCCTGGACGATAGAGCGCACCGTCAGCGCCTTGGCCTCGCCATCCCCGGTCAGGCTGGTTTGCAGGCATTCATAATCGACATCCACATCAACGCGCCTAAAATCGCCGGCGATGACATGGACATAATCATAGCTTTTCAAGGCCGCCCGGTCCTTCACGCTGATCTCCTCGATGCGTTCAAAGGAGAACCAGTCGTCCACCGGGGTTGCCTCAAAAATCTTTGCCGCCTCTGCAACCTTGTTGACCTTTGCCGCCTTCGCGGCCCCTACCGCCCCCGCTCCCGCCAGTACCGTGGCGATGCGCTTGCGGGCGATCGTCCCGTTTCGCTTCGGCGGGGCGAGTTTCACCAGGGCATCGACCAGGCTGTCCAGGCGGCGCCATGTCGAATGGTCCCGCAGGGCGCGGCGGTATCCCGCCTCGGCGATGGCTTCCCGCTCCTCCCCATGGTCGAGGAAGTAGAGCACTTTATGGAGCAGTTCATCGTCACTGCGGAAAAAGGCGATCTCCTCGTCCTCCCGGAACGATTCCAGGAGCGCCTGGCTGTAATTGGTCAGTTGAAAGGCGCCGCAGCCAGCGGCCTCATAGAGGCGGAGCTTGTTCTGGGGAATGGAGAAGTCGCCGTCTGCCGCCCAACTGGGATTGAAGACGACCTTGGCCTGGTTGTAGACCTCCACCATCTCCGGCAGCGTAACCATCCCGCCGTAGACTTCCTTCAGCAAGGGATGCTTGTCCCAGCCGTAGCCGAATACTCGAAAACGGAACCCCTGTTCCTGACAGAAATGATAGAGGCGGACGAGCGACTGCTCCCGGATCAGGCCGTCTTCTTCGAGGATGCTCGTCACGCCCAGCTTTTTGTACTTGCCGATGAAGACCAGGTCGTATTTTTTCTGCCGGTTCTCCATCCGGAAGATATGCTCCGGGTTATAGCACCATGGCGCAAAAAGAGCCCGCTCCCCCCAGCCGGCCTGCTGCCTCCGCTCTGTCGCCGCTTTCGAATGGCTGGCGATGATGTCGAAGCGATGATCGAAAGGACGATTGCGCTCATACCAGAACTCCGGTTCATCGTCGGTATGAACGGCGACGAGGGGGATCGCCGCCTTGCGCAGGGCCTGAAAAAACTCGTCAGGAAACTCATGATGCAGCAACGGTTCGGTGAGGAAAAGGACATAATCAAAGCTGTCGTTGCGAATCAGGGAATAGATATACTGCAGGCAGTAGGAGCGGTCGTTGCCGCCCGCCGCCAGCAGCGGCACGGCGTCCACGACGACGCTGTCAAAGCGCCGATGCCGGCGTAGCGGCTCCCCCCAGGGGATCGCCATATACTCTCTGCTGAAGTTGCCGATAGCGAGAATCCGCAATGCCTTTCCCCTCCTTTTGGGTCTGCTCTCCCTGACGCCTCAGCGGCAGGAAGCGCCCAACGGATAATAGATGCGTTGAACCTGCCGGGGAGGCAATCCCATTTCCATCAGACGGTCATAAATCTCACTTTCATAGGACGCCGAAGAGAGAAGGACAGTGGCGTCTTTTTCCGCCAGAAGGGGCAACGCCTCCGGTCCCATGACCGACGCCTTGCCCATCCGCTTGCCCTGGTTGGCCGGATCCCTGTCGATCAGCGCCGTCACCCGTTCCTCCAAGCGCCTCACCTGGGCGAAGAGGTAAACCGTGTGGGCGCCGGCGCCGTAGACCCACAGTTCTTTTCCCTGATGCTTATCGAGGAGCGCGGCCATGTACCGGTCCAGGGACAGCGCCAGCAGCCCGGCGCCGACACACCTTGTCTTCCATCCCCGCTGTCCCGTCAGGCCCGCCGGCCCTTGGACCAGGAACGATGCATGCTCCTTTTTCACGATCACGCAGGCGGGCAGCCACTCATAGACGATCAACCGGCCATCACAGGCTTGTATGGGATAAATGTCAGCGTAAAAACGAGTCCCCTCTTGTTTTAAGGGACGAAGACCGCAAAAGAGGGCGTCTTCTCCGTCATACCCGTCCACCATCATTTCGAGCCAATACCGGTCTGCCAGATACCCCTCTTCGACGACACAGACCAGATCGGCGTCAAAGCGGCTGACATCGACATCCCCGTTGCCTATCGCCACGACGGTCTTGTTCGGGTAGCTCTGTTTCCGCAGGCTCTCCAGCGTCGGCGACGCCTCAGGCGCGTTTTCGCCGCTTCTATATAAGAGGAGAACCGAGGGCGCCTCGGGCCCCCATCCTTTTCCCCCGGAAGCGACCCTTGTTCGTTTCGCTTGAAAAGCCTCCAGCGAGCGGTAATAGAGTTGTTCATAGCGGGATTCAGCGATTTTATGATCAAAAGCGGCGACAGCGCGTTCCCGGCTGCTCCGGGAGAAGGAGCGGCGCAGGTCTGGTCTTTCCGCCAGTTCCTTCATACGCTTGATCAATCCGTCGAGATCCTTATACTCGACGATGAAGCCGTCCACCCCGTCGCGCACCTGCTCAGGGATGCCGCCGGTGGCAAAGGAGACGACCGGGACGCCGCAAGCCATCGCTTCAATGATGACAAGCGGGCATATCTCGGCCAGAGAGGTAAAGATGTACATATCCATGGCCGACAAGAGCCTGGCCATCTCCCCTTCATCACCGATATGCCCTGTATTCAGGTCGGTCTCCTTCGACGCCGCGTCACCGCCGATATTCACGAAAAAGAGATTCGGCAGGTGGGAACGGAGCGCTTTGATGGCTGCTTCCACATAAGGACCGCCTTTGCGGGGGTCGCCAAAAGAGCCGCCCTTGGCGACACAACCGATGACCAGCCGGTCCTGGGGGATGCCGTAGCGTCGACGGACCGCCCCTTTATCAAAAGGCCGGTAGACCTGTGTATCGATGCCGTTATAAATCAATTCAATCGGCTTGTCGCCGAGGATGCTCGCTTCCATCAGGCTTTTCTGCCACTGGCATAAAGCCACCAGGGTCATGTCGCTTCGGGCATAGATCTCCCGCTTGTCCGCCCAGAGCCGGGCAGTGGCGTCCTTCTCCACCCTCGGGTAGCTATTTAAATCGCGGCAGTCTCCGCAGCCGGTCCGCCAGCGTTCGCATTCATAGGAAAAGGCGCAATGGCCCGTAAAGGCCTGCAGATCGTGGAGCGACCAGAGTACCGGTTTCTCTTGGCTGATCAAAGGCAGGGAAAAGGGATTGAAGTAGCCGCCGTGCAGATTGTGCAGGTGGATCACATCGGCCCGCCGGAAGACCGGGTTGTCGACCAGACGGTGGCTGCCACGCAACTCATAGTCGAGCAACCCCTCCTGCCGGCGTCGATCCCGGAGGCTGTGGTCGATATCGATCGGAAAAGGCGTCGCCAAGTCGGAACTGCTGTTTTTATGGCCCACCAGCATGACAGCGTCATGGCCGGACGCCGACTGGCCCTCAGCCAGCCGCCAGGCGACTTTGGCCGCGCCGCCCTCCAGATCATGGGTATTGATATGTATGATCGAAAGGCGCTTTTTCAAGGTCTCCCCTCCACATTCATATCAATCCCCTGTCCCGGAACCTTGTATCGACTGCTGATACCAGTCGATGGTGCGTTTCAGCCCCACCTCAAAGGGCGTAGCCGCCACAAAGCCAAAGCGCTCTCTCGCCCTTTGCGTATCAAGCATGCGGCGCGGCTGGCCGTTTGGTTTGCTTGTGTCCCAGATGATCTCCCCGGAAAAACCGGTCATGGCCGCAACCATGTTGACCAGATCGCGGATCCGGATCTCCTGTCCCGTTCCGAGGTTGACCGGCTCCGATTCATCGTAGTGTTCCGTTGCGAGCAGTATCCCTTCGGCCGCGTCTTCCACATAGAGAAATTCCCGCGACGGCGATCCGTCTCCCCAAACCTCTACGCTCGATTGGCCCTTCGCCTTGGCTTCCATAAACTTACGGATCAAGGCCGGGATCACATGGGAAGTCTCCAGGTCAAAGTTATCCCTGGGGCCGTACAGGTTGACAGGCAGCAAAAAGATGGAGTTGAAGCCGTATTGTTTGCGGTAGGCCTGGCTCTGGACGAGCATCATTTTCTTGGCCAACCCGTAAGGGGCGTTCGTCTCCTCCGGATAGCCGTTCCAAAGGTCCTCTTCTCGAAAAGGAACGGGGCAGTGCTTCGGGTAGGAGCAAATCGTGCCGATGGCCACAAACTTCTCCAGTCCTCGCTGGCGCCCCTCCTCCATCATCTGCACACCCATCATCAAGTTGTCATAAAAGTACTTGCCTGGGTTCAACCGGTTGGCGCCGATCCCGCCGACGATCGCCGCCAGGTGGATGACGACATGGGGCCGGCAGTCCTCGTAGAGGGCGCGCACCGCCTCTCCCCGTGTCAGGTCATAATCCTTGCTGCGAGGCGTGATGATCTCCCGGCACCCCCGTTCCCGCAGCTTATCGACGACGAAACTCCCCAGAAAACCGGCGCCGCCAGTCACCACTACCCGCCGTTGGTCGAAAAAACCGGCCATTCCTGTCCCTCCGTCTCAGTCATGACTGACTTGCACGTTATACCCATGATTCCGGCAGAGCAACTCCTGTTCCGCCAGCTTCAGATCTTCCTCCACCATCATCCGCACCAGTTCGGGAAAAGACACCTTCGGCGCCCAACCGAGCTTCTCCCTCGCCTTTGCCGGATCGCCCAAGAGAAATTCCACCTCTGTCGGCCGAAAATACCGGCGGTCAATCTCCACCAGCACACGGCCATCGGCTCGGTCTACGCCGACCTCCTCGACGCCGCAACCCTGCCACTCGATCTCGATCCCCGCATGGGCCATGGCTTTTTCTACAAACTCACGGACACTGTGGGCTTCACCGGTGGCGATGACGAAATCATCGGGCTTTTCCTGCTGCAGCATCATCCACATGGCCTGCACATAATCGCCGGCAAATCCCCAGTCCCGCTTCGCGTCGAGATTGCCTAGATACAGTTTCTGCTGCATCCCCAGCTTGATCCGCGCCACCCCTCGGGTGATCTTCCGGGTGACGAAGGTCTCCCCGCGGATAGGCGATTCATGGTTGAAAAGGATCCCGTTGCAGGCGAACATATCGTAGGCTTCCCGGTAATTGACCGTGATCCAGTAGGCGTAGAGCTTTGCCGCCGCATAAGGGCTGCGCGGGTAAAAAGGCGTCGTCTCCCGTTGCGGGATCTCCTGCACCTTTCCATAGAGTTCGCTCGTCGACGCCTGGTAGAAGCGGGTTTTTTTCGTCAGCCCCAGCAGCCGGATCGCCTCCAGCAGGCGCAATGTGCCGATGGCGTCGGCGTTTGCCGTGTACTCAGGCGTCTCGAAGGAAACCTGCACATGGCTCTGGGCAGCCAGGTTGTAGATCTCATCCGGCTGGATGCTCTGAATGATCCGGATCAGGTTGGTCGAATCGGTCAGATCCCCGTAATGCATGAAAAACCGCCCATCGGGCTCATGAGGATCGCGATAGAGATGATCGATCCGGTCGGTGTTGATCAGTGATGAGCGGCGCTTGATCCCATGAACAATATAGCCCTTGTTCAGCAAGAACTCGGCGAGATAGGCCCCGTCTTGTCCGGTGATGCCTGTGATCAACGCGATTTTATCCATGAAGACCTTCCCCTAACTTTCTTAATCCCACAACCGGCATAGCGTAACGTCCTCTTCCGTAAAACCCAAGCCTGTCAGTTGTTCTCGAATCGCCTCTCCCCAAGTGGAAGCGATAAACACATAATCGCCCCGACCGAGGGAAGCCGGCTCTTCGATGGGAATTCCCATGACGGTTACGCCCCGCTTGGTCGGGTCGTTATCGATAAAGGCCTGCGCATCGACCTGGAACAGCTTCAATATGCCAAGCATCTGCTGTCCGAAGGAGCCTGCCCCGAAGATGACGACCCGCTTCCCTTGCAGCCGGGGCAAGGCTTTGACGATGCCGAGGAGCGGACTCTCCGGCATCGGGGTCACCTGATAGCCTTTCTCCCGCAATTCCCTCAAGGTTTCATCGCGAGGCGCTTCCTTGAAGAGGATCATCGACGCCATCGGGTATGGCAACAGGCCGAAGCGGCTAATGATGTTTCGGAGGAGGTTCTTCCCTCGCAACCGGCGAAGGAGCTTGGAAGAGCGGGATTTTTTTTCGTATTCGATCCCCCGCAGATAACAGTTGTGAAAGGGCTTTATCGCTACCGCCGGGAGTCCCATCCCGATGGCGACTTTCTCAATCTCGCGCGCTGACAGGGTGTAGACGTAATTCCCCATCGTCTCGAAGCTGTTTCTTTGGCTCCGTTCCTGTTGCTGGATCCGTCTCGCCCGGGCAGACAGTTTCGGGAACCGGCGGTCTTCTCTGTCGATCCGCCTGGAAGACAAAAGAGGCTCGGGGATGACGGGATCGAGCGGTTCGATCAGGACGACCGCTTTTCGCGCCACCCGGAGCATCTCATAGAGCGCCAGCATCGGCCTGGGGAAATGATGATAAGACTCCTTGCAGAAGACATAATCGAAGCTGTCATCAGCAAAGGTCATTTTTTCAGCGTTTTGCGCCACGTAGTCGGTGATCAGGCCCATCTGCCTGCCTTGCTCCAGCAGATCGCCTGAGATGTCGCTGGCGACAGCCTTTCCGCCGCGCTTGACAATATAGTGGGCATCAAGTCCGTACCGGCCATCTCCGACAGTCAGCCAGCAGGCCTGCCGGTCAGACTGCAACAAGGGATCGAGATGGCGGTACATGCGCCAGTCGTACCAAGAACCGACCGTATCGAAGTCCAGCCAGCTTTGGGCGTGTTCGCGCATCTCGCCGATAGCGTATTCCCGGTAATGGGCACCATGGGCGTGATAACTCCACCGGCGCAAATCGTCCTTACTCAAAATTCTCTCCCCGCCCCTCAGGACTTCCCTTTGACGAAGTAGACACCGCAATCATCGATAGGGATCAGATCGGCCTGCAGGCCCTGACGCTCCAGATACTCATGGACGGCAAGACGGCAGCCCTCCCAGAAGCCGTAATCATCAATAATCACATATCCCCCAGGAACGACCCTGGGAAAGAGGTGCTCCAGGCAGATCATCGTCGATTCATACCAGTCGCCGTCGAGGCGCAGGATCGCGATCGGCTCCATCTCATCGCCCAGGTTCGGCAGAGTCTCCTGGAACCAGCCTCTGTGGACGCGCACCTTCGTCTCGTCAATCGCCAGTCTTTCGAAAAACAGTTCACGAACGTCGTCGAGGGGACCGACACACTTGCCGATGGTCTCCAATCGTCCTGTCTTCCGTCCGCCCGAGTAGTCTTTCGCCAGATCGCCGTCCAAATCGGTCGGTTCAGGGAGACCCTCGAACGAATCAAAGAGATGGATGACACGACCGTTGCCGGCCTCTTTGGCAACGGTCGCCATGACGGCGGCGCATCCTCCCCGCCAGACGCCGCATTCCACAAAGGCGCCCGGAAGGCGGGACCGCTCGGCCTCCTTGGTGAGGCGGTAGACGTTATCCAACCGCTCTTCACTGACCATCGTATAGTCTCTTACAGCGCAGTAAAGCTCGACAGGCATCTGGAAACCCCGTTGTTCCTGCAAGAGCAGATAGCGGGCCTTGAGGAACGCGGCCACGTACTGCTCGTCATAGACTGATTCAACAACCATTTCCGGCCGCTTGGCCAGGAGCCTGTCTTTGATCTCATCGGCGACGGTCCGGTTGCCTACTGCAACGAGTATCCCTTGCGCTTCCTGCATCACTGAAGGCGGCGCATCGTCATCGCTCTGATAAATGGGAAACCTGCCCGCGATGCCCGGCGCCGCGCTCGTTCCGGCCTGATCGATAAACCCGATCACCTGTTGATCATCGCTGAGCATCTGCAAGGCGATCCATCCCGACACATTGGCCCCGTAAACCAGATATTTCCTCATTTCTCCACCCCCATTCAGGAGAGATATTTCTTGATGATCCCATCCAACTCCACAATTCGTCGATCCATGGAGTGGTCTCGCATACAACGTTCCTGTCCTGCATGGGCGATGCGCTCTAAGGCCGCTGGATGCTTCTGATAGAAGCGGACCTTCTCCAGCAATTCGGCCTCATCGCGGAACGTTTCGATCTCCTCGCCGACGCGGAAATACCGCTCCAGATGGGGGTGGTGTTCGGCCAGGAGCATGACGCCGCATCCCGTCGCCTCGAAAAGGCGCATGTTGACCGAATCCCCTTTGGAGAGGTCTTGACCGCCTTGACCGGCGTAGACGTCGCCGCCTCCGTTGAAGACCATCCGGCCGGACCGTAAAGCGCGGTACATATCCATGCCGAAACGACCGCCCCTGTTCAAAGGGGCGATTTCCTCTGGCAACTCCTCGTTTGGGCGGTCGATAAACAAGTTGACAGAGAAGCTATCCTTCTGCCGGGTTTCCCTGGCGATGGCTTGCAGATAACCGTTCCGGCGCTGGTGGACGTCGAGCCAGCTCCCTGAGAAGGTCACGTCAGCCGACGGCGCGACCCCTTGGACCTGTTCATAGATCCACCGGGGAAAGGCCGGCGCAAACCATTCTGTGCTTTTCACACCCATCTCCAGGGCGCGCCGGAGCACCAGTTCATGAAAGGAAAGGATCAAGTCAAAATCAGACCAGTCCGTTCCCTCGGGGATCGTGGCCGAACGCCAACCCATGACGAGCTTCGGGCGATAGGAGAGGGCGCGGACGAACTTGCTGTCAAAGGTGGTGGGATGACTGAGGTGCAGGATGTCCGGTCGAAAGGCCTCCACCTGCTGCAAGGCGATCTCATAGACCCAATCATCAGGGATATCGGTTCCTTTCGTTTCCCTCCACCACTTCGTCTGGGCCGACAGACAGTTCCCGATGACCAGTTTCGATGCGTAGCCCAGCCGTTCCATATAGGGGGCAAAAATGTGGGCGGCGCTGAAGCCGTCTCGGAAGATCAGGTCCATCTGCTCCGCAAAGGGTCTTTCTTTTAATCGCGGGTCGGGAACGTACAGTTTGGATAAGGCCCGGTCGTAAAAGGAATGGATTTGCATGAATTTCAAATGAGCCAAGGTTCGCCCCTCCCCCACCGTTTTCCTCACCGGTTATTCGCGGCGATCGCTGAGCCGGCGCACCTCGAAGGCAAAGCTGTCCTCCCAGAGGAGCATCGCGTTCACCTGGGTGGCTTTCAGGTAGATCAAAGCGGCGAAGGCCTTTTCCCTTTTTGTCTGGGGCGCGCAGTGCATCTGCAACAGGATGTCGCAGTCAAACCCGGATAGATCATCGGCGCTGTATTCAGAAAAAATCAAGCTGTCATTAAAGGATTCCACCGCCCAGCGGTGATTGCTGATCCTCGCGGAATGGAGCCACAGGTCCTTGCCCCGGTTCGGCGATTCGATATAGCCCCGCTTGCCGACACGCATCAACTCCCGGCAGGCCTTCGCCGGGTCGTCGGCATGTTCGAGCACATGGGAGCAGTAGACAAAGTCAAAGCTCTTGTCGGCGAAGGGCATGGCCTCGACAGAGCATTCAAAGACCGGTTTCCCGTCAACCCGTTGGAAGGCTTGCCCGGCCCGTCCATACTGATCGTCATCGATGGCAAACTCAGCGAGATGGGTGGCCAACGGGAAGGGCAGGTGGCCGCTGCCGATGTCGAGCACCCTATCGCCGTCACGGATGCCGAAGTCAAAATGACGGCGCTGGTAGAGGTGATAGCGGTCCCTCTGCGGCAACTCCTGATACCTGTCATAGACCTCGGAGAGCAGGTCAAAGGTCCTGCGCTGATTCTCCGCGATCAGTTGTTCATAGAGATCAAAGGCGGTGAGAAACTCTCCACGCTCGAAAAGTTCCCGCGCCAGTTTTACTCCCTCCGTCAGTTCGAGGTTGGGATGCTTCTGCTTTTGCCGTTTCCCGAAAGGCGGCCGCTCCACAGGCGAATCATCTCCCCATTGCGAGCTAGGGACAACTGGAGTGTCTTATCCGAGGTAACAGGCGTGATCCTTTCCCACGATCCGCTGAAGCAGCGAGTCGGCGAAAAACTTGACCCCCCAGTTGGGAATCCCGTAGGCGACGTATGGGCCGCCGACAGGGACGCTCCCCGGCAAGCCGCCGAAGATGTTCCGGTCCTCCACGCCATCGAGGAACTGAATCCCTTTCAAATCGTCGAGCAGTCGATCGGCGGCCTCTCCATACCCTTCGTCTTCCGTAAAAGCCGACAAGCGCCGCAGGAAATACTCCAATTGCGCATTCCCGGTCACACAACTCCAACGGTCATCGCTTTGCCACTGATGATTGAAGGCGCCAGGCAGTCCGGGGAACTGCTCCTGATCGCCAGGGGACTTTTGGGCCATGTAGGATGTCATCGCCGATGCCGCGCTGCGCAGCAACGCCATGATCAGGTTATAGTCCACATCGGCGTTTCTGAGCCGGTAGATTTCAAGCAAAGCGCCCAGCGTGTAGCCGATCAGGTGGGTCCAGGGTTTGCCGGGATCGCTCAAGCTGCTGTTGCCGAACCATCCGTTCGGCTGGGCCTGGTCAAGGATCCATCGCAACGCCTTTTCGGCGGAGCGGCGGTATCGCTCTTCCCCGGTGAGGGCATACATCTCCAACAGCGGCCAGGCCACCCGGCTCTTGTACGCCTTCATGTCGCCGCTGTAGGTGTTGCGCACCCAACGGCCATCCTCTTCCTGGCTGGCGACAATCCAGTCAGCCGCTTTCCGAGCGCTCCTCAGGTATTTATCGTCCTCTGTTTCCCGCCACAAGGCCATCCAACCCAAGAGGACCTGGGCCGTGTTGAAAACGCGGGGCCGGAGCCCGAAGACGCCGACAGGCTCTCCGGCGCCGCCCTCTGGCGACTGAATGGCGATCTCCCAGTCGCCCATCTCAATGGCGTTCTGACGGAAAGTGGCATCGCCGGTCAACCGGGAATAGGTCAGAAAGGTCGGGATGATGTAACCCGTCGTTTCCGGATAGGACACATCCCAGACGGGACGCACCATGTGGTAAATGGCGGAGACACCGCCGTTGTTCGTCACCATCTGGGCCCGCCGCAACCAGGTTATACAACCGGAAAGGTGTTCTTCATCGGAAGCGATCCTGTTCTTCCGTTCATCGAGCTTGTCCAGTTCTGCCTTGCGTTCCGCCACATAGGTTTTACTCAACCGCGAGGCGGCCGCCTGGCGCGAAAACTGCGCCAACTCCGTCGCCATCTCCCGGTCGTCAGGCCGGCCTTTTGTATAGGCTTGCAGCAGCTTTACGGCGTCATCATAACGCTTCATTTCCTGCAAGACGAGCAGGACGCTGAACACCGTCTCTTTGTCAAAAGGGTGCTTGTCGAGCGCCTCCAGGAGGAGTTGCCATGCCTCTTCCCGCCGTCCGGTCTTCCAGAGCGCCGTTGCCGCCTCCCGGTCATCCTGGTTATAGAGGCTGCGCAACCGTTCGAGGCCATCCGGTTTGACCGCTTCCAGGAAGAACATCTGCTCTGGCCGGTTGTCCAGCAGATCCACCTCAGGGATGCGGCTTTCCCGGTACTGCTTCTGCTCAATCTCGACGAAACCGGCCTTATCAAAGAGCACGCGCAGGGACGCAAAGTCGTAGACATACTTGCATGCTTTGCCGAAGGTTGGGAACCCGTAAAAAAAGTTGTTCAGCTTATCGGCCAGCGTCGCCCCCGGGAAACGGTCCCGTCCATCGCTCAGCTTCTGGAAGAAAAAGTCCCGGTCCTCATGGATATACATCTCTGCAAGGCGCCTCAGGTCCTGGGTGCCGAAACGAGCTATCCCACCCGGTTTTAGAACGCGAAACACTTCCCGGATGATCTCCTGCGCCCGGTCCCTTGTAAAGTAATTGATCGCCGAGATACAGGCGACCACGTCGACACTCTCGTCGGCCAAGGGGATGTTCTGATAGTCCAGGTCGAGGACTAGGTCGGAAGCCGGGTTGATATCAATATTTAAATACCCTTTGATTTTCACGGGGCCGCTGCAAAGGTTGACTTTTTTCTGTTCTGTACGCAGTTCCTTCAGGCCAACGCTCATCGTCATCCTCCTACCCAGTTGGCTCAAGGCAATCACTTTCCACACTGCCAATACAGGGTCGTCAGACTCTGCGATTTCAGGCTTTTTGTCTCCACGATATGGAACACCTGTGACAGTTCGCTGCGCATCTCCGCTTCATCGCGCCATTCGTTGATATGAAAATGGAGATGTTTTTCTCCAGATTGGTTCGCTGCCGGCGTATCGCCGCAGAACCATCCGCCCGGTTTCAGAGCGCCGTAGGCCTTATTGAACAACAATTGCTGGTCCTCTCTCGAGAAATGCTCTATAGCGCCTCGAATCAAGACCACATCATAGGCGTCCCGCTCCGGTTCGAAGGTCAGCACATCGCCGTGGCGGTACTCGATGTTGTCCGCCCCATGGAGCCGCAAGGCCGTCTTATACCCCGCCTCATTCAGTTCCACACAAGTCACCCGGCTCGCACGCTTGCGGTAGAAGTGATAGTCGGCCCAACCGTCGCCGGAACACAAGTCAAGGATCGTCCCGTTTAAAGGTAGTTTCTCGAGCACGTTGGACAGCGACAGGATCGTATAGTCAGTCATGAATTTTTCCGGATAGAGAAAGTGATGCCGGTGATCGAACCATTCAGCCGGCTCATGACTCCACTGCGAACGGAATAGAAAACTGGAGGCCACCTTGCCGGCATAGGCGGCCACACGGGCAAAGTATTCGCCGACGATCATCTCCCGGATCTGCTGCTCATTTTTCCCGCTGATTTCCTCATCATCAATGTTAAACAGCCGGTGGTCCATCTTTTCGATGTCCCTGAGCGCTTGCTCACTCACCTCAAGAGACAACTTTGACCAGTCGCTCACTGCATTCACCTCGTCGTTATCTTTCTTCCTTCATTACGGGCGATGGGTTGTCGAGATAATAACTCTGACAATAGTTAAGGCAAAAGTCAGGCGGGTTGCCGTCGCCGATGGCCTGACGGGTTTGATTGTACGATTCACTGCGCCAGATCTCCAAAACATCCTGTTCGAAGATGTTTCCGAAGCGGATGAATCCGTTATAGTCGTGACAGCAAAGGGTGACCGTCCCGTCCAGCAGGATGTTGAAGACCTCCCGCGGGTTGCTGCACCCCGCCATCGCCTTTTTCAACGCTTCCAGGTCCGGGTAACGGGGCCGGCAGAACTGAGGGAGCGTGGAAGGGCGCACCCTCAACCCGGAGCGGATATAGGGCGCTTTAAAGCTGGGCCTCAGTCCAAGCCGATCGCAAACATCCCGGAAGGCTTCCATCTCATGTTGATTATGTTCAAAGACTATAAACTGAGGGATGATGTTTGCCTTTCTTCCCAGACGCCGGTTGGCCTCCTGAAGCAACTCCAGGGCGGCCAGGGCTCGCTCCGCCTTGCCGCCAACCCGGTAATGGCCGTAAACCTCCTGGGTTGTACCGTCTATGGATAGGATGATGTCGTCCACGCCGGAGGCGATCAACGCCTCGGCCATCTGGCCGGTCATCACGTTTCCATTTGTGCTGATGTTCGTCTTGGCGAATTGGGCCGCATAGGCGACCATCGAAAAAATCTCCCGATTCAACATGGGCTCGCCCCAAAGGTGAAGATAGACATAGCGAGCGTAAGGACGAATTTTATCGGCGATGACGCGAAAGTCCTGTAGCGACATCATCCCCCGGGGCCGTTCGATCCGCTCCCCCCCCAAAGCGCACTCAGGACAGCGCAAGTCACAGCCCAGCACAGTTTCAATAGCAAATACGCTCGGAGCGGGAACAGAATCAGTCATTGAAATAACTCCTCACAATTCGTTCTATGTTGAACGGAACAAACGATTTATCTCTTTATGGCTTGTTGATATAAGGAATGGTATCGAAATCATAGATACTCCTCAGGCCCATCTCGATCAATCGATTGCCAATTTCCTCTTGATAAGCGATGGAACCGATGAGGACAAAAATATCCTTAACACCGCCAATCGCCTCATCGGGAGCGGCTACCGTCAAATTCATCATCTCCTGGCCCGCCTTGCGGGTATCACTGTCGATAAAGCCGGATGCCTTTATACCCAGTTCCTGCAACAAGTAGTACACCGCTATCCCGACTTTTCCAGTTCCCCATATATAAACAGGCCGTCCCTTGGCCGCTAAGGTGACTCTGCCGATCCATTCGCCCATGCCGGCTTGGTACACCACTTGCTGGTTCTCAACGCCTTTGTAATGCTCCGCGATTTTACTGACCCTGCGCGACTCATCCCCAAAAAACAGGTTTTTCCATCTCTCGTTCGGCTGATCATACTTGCTTCCTTGAGGGGTAAAAACCGATATGCAATCGTTTAAAAGCAACCCGTTCCAATTGATCAGTTCTTGACGGATACACCGCAGGCCTACAGAGGCGCAGATCTCCTCAAAGCGTTCGGCGGTGACTGTGCCGGCTCTCCAGGCGACGTTTTCGACCAGGACCTGACCGTTCTGATCACAGTAGCGCCCCAGATTGGAATGGTGGATAAATCCCACACCGTCCCGCTTTAACTTCTTTGCTAATTCCTTCAGATAGGCTTCAATCACATCAATCTCGACATGCACCAACGAATCCCAACTGAAGACAAAGTCCAAAGAATTATCTTCGATCATATCCAACGATTTTCCATCATTGGTGTAGTAGCGAATATTCTTTGCGCTGGCAAAACGCGCTTTGCATGCTTCAATGCACCGCTCCGTTAAGTCGACCAGTATCAATTCCTGTGCGACATCTTTTAAAAACTGCGTCCATCGCCCAAAGCCAGGCGCCAGTTCCAGTGTTCGACCCAAAGGGAGGTAGGGCAGGATTCGCGGCAAAATGGTGCACGTCCATAGATACTCCGTTCCACCCCAACCGGCAGACCACTCATCGCCCGATTGACTCCAATCGTAATTCGACCAGGTTTGTAAGTTATCGTTGATCGTTGCCAATGTAACCCCTCCCGTAATATGAAAACTGATCTAGCGTCAGCGTTCTAGCCGTGCTTTGCCAGGACTCCCCGCACAGTCTACATGCCATTGATTTTCCCCATCAGATGCCAGAGCGGTTTATCCGCTTCCAGGTGCGCAGCTTTAAACCAGAATATCTCCTTCTTTTTGAAGCAAATGTCGCACCTCTTCTTTGGAAATCGAAGGCATGTCCGCAGAACTGGCTAATTTTTCTTGCGCATACTCGCTTTGCTGACTCGGCATGGGCAACACAAACATATCGGGAAGCTCCCGAGCCAAGCGGCTCTCATCAGGTGTCATCAATTCCTCGAAGCGCTTTTCCCCAGGGCGCAAACCGATATACCGGACGGGGATCGCCCCAGGATCCCTCCCCACCAGCGGCGCGTACTCCTGGATCATCACCTCAGCCAAGTCCCCTAACCGGATGACGGGCATCTTGAGGACAAAAACCTCTCCCCCCTCGGCGAGTTCCCCCGCGCGGATCGTCAGGTCTGCCGCCTGGGAAAGGGTCATCATAAAACGGGTCATTTCTGGATCGGTCACCGTGACCGGTCCGCCTTTACGGATCTGTTGCTTAAAAACCTCGATGACACTGCCTCGACTGTTAAGCACATTGCCAAAGCGCACTGCAGAAAAAATGGTTTTCCGGTTGCCTCTTGACTCTTGTGCCGAAGAGATCAATCTTTCGGCCAGAAGTTTCGTCGCCCCCATCGTGTTGGTAGGGCTTACAGCCTTGTCAGAACTGGTATAGACAACGCGTTCGACATTATTCGCTAACGCGGCGTCAATGACGTTTTGTGTTCCAATCACATTGGTCTTAACCGCTTCATAGGGGTTGTACTCACAGAGGGGGACATGCTTCAGACTGGCGAGGTGAAAGATCACATGGGCGCCCTCTGATGCGCGCCGCACACGCTCGCTATCTCGCACATCGCCGATAAAATAGCGCAGATCCCGCCGGTGACCGTACTCCTGCTGCAGTTGGTACTGCTTCGCCTCATCGCGGCTGAACAGCCGGACGGCGCGCGGACGCCGGGCCAGGATCGCCGGCAACAGGACCTGACCGAGCGATCCGGTGACTCCGATGATCAGGACCACCTTATCTTGCAAGTAATCGTTACCCATAGCTCATCCCTTTGCCAATGCGAATTTCTAATCCTTTTTCAAACTGTCCAAGGATTCCTTGACCAACTTGTTCGTCTCTCCGGTCATCCGGTAAATCGAATCGTAAAGCAGTTGTCCCGCTTCCGCGATTTTCTTTCCCTTTACCTGCTCATCGGCGTCGTCGGGCACGTCGAGGCGCCGGAAGTATTCATAGTACAAGCTTTGAAAGGGCAGTGTGAGCAGGATATTCACTTCTTGGCTTTCCCTGATTTTGGCGTCGATCCGTTCGAGTTCTTTGAGGATGTTGCCGGCCGTCCTGTTCATCCGGTCTGTTTGACCGCCTTGCGAGCGCGCATACAAGGAATGCATCCTTTTGGAGAGGTCCCTCCCCCGACGGCTGAGCCGCTCCACCTGGGTCAACTCATGGGATACGCGTTCCATATCAGCGGTCAGCGCATCGCGGTCGATGAAGGGGGGCGACGTCTTCAAAAATTCCCGAAGAGCCTGCCGCAAGGTCGTGAGATCCCTGCCGGCGTCAAACAATCGGGGAATCTCTTCGAGGCGGGCGTTTTCCGCGCCTTCAATGGCCAACCCACCTACGCTTGCATTGTAGACATGGAGATGAGGGGACTTGGGGATCTCCGTTTCGAACCAGGTGCGGAAGATTTGAAAAGCCCAGGTGGTTTCCACCGGTTCCCCGTACATGTTGATCGTCGGGATCCGCTTCCGGTCATCCTGTTCCTTCTTCTTGCGCCATACCGTGCCGTCCGCGTGGGTATAACCGTCTGCGTAACAGAGATCAAGGCCGGTAAAAACGATTGGATCACAGCCCATGCGCCGGGCGATGTCGAAGGCGACGTTCGAGACAGAGGGGCCGCTTTGCACCTGCTGCTCTTGATACGGCCCGAATCGGTACAGCCATTGGCCGAGAAAATCGCTTGTCACCGCAAAGATTTTGGGGCCGCGGTGAACAAAAGGAATCCCCCAGTACACCTTGGGATCGAAGATCAGCGGGACCTCGCATTCAGTGCCTTCAAAGTGATACCAACCGGCCGTGCCTCCGTCGATGGCGACGACAAAGTCCGGTTCAATCCCTGCCTTGAGCAACACCTTCCAGGCTGTGCCGACAGAGATGATCAAGGCGTGCCGCTGCGCCTCTTTCAGCACAGGCAAGACCTTGTTCAGGGAAGGTCCAGCGGCGACGACAATGGCCGGGACTCCCGAAAAGTAATCCTTAAACTGGTTGATTCCCTTGGCGCCACAGACATAGGGCAGGTTTTTGAAGAGGTTTTCCATCCACAGGCCGGAAAAGTGCATCATCGTGGCCAACTCGGCAGCCACTTGATTTAACACATAGAGCACTTCTTCGATGATCTGTTTATAGTAGTCGCCATTCCACTTGGCCACAGGGGAGTAGTCGACAATGCGCACCGAATCACACTGATAAAAGCCAACCGTCTCCGCCAGGGCCTCGGCAAAGTCCTTGCTCTCCCATCCAAAAAACAGCAACAGCCGCTTGTCAGCGAATGCCGTCTGCCAGTCGACCACAGTCAGTGAGGCCAGGAAGAGATCCAACCGCGAGTCGACGGCAAAGATTTTTCCCTCGGTCTCCTTATGCTTCAAGAGTTCAATCAGGTGATAGCCCAGGCCGACGCCGAGCACAACAAGATGATCGATGTTCCCTTGCACTTCCCGGTTGTGGCCTTGCAGTATTCCGGCGGCCCAGTCCTCTGCCTCCCGCACCGAATCATAGCGGCTATGCAGGAAAACGGGACGCCCCCCTACAGCTTCCGCATAGGTGTGCCCCTTGCGCTGGCAGGGGCGGAGCGGTCCGTCGCCGTCGCCGATATAGACTGCCAGTTCCTCAAGGGAAACCTGACGGCGCAACGCCTCCTCTTCCATCTGACGGTAGAGTTCAGCCCGGTAGAGCTTCAGGGCCTTCAGGTTGCGCTCCCAGGTCAGCTTCTGTTCTTCGGCCGTTACCCCGCTTTGATTGACTTTGTTCATCTTCGTCATCCTAACATCGGTTTTATGTCAAAAGGGGCCTCTGTGGCGCCCCCCATTCTTTCAAGCCGATAGCTCATTTTCTACCTGGTCGAAGGGCAGCCATTTGGCCCCCTCGATTTTCGCTCCTGTGCCTGTATTAAAAAAGGTCACCTCGGGGTTCCGCCGGATGGCGCCTTCAACAAAAAGACGAAATGTGTCAAGGGCCTGGGTGGTGACGGCAAAGCCGCCGTCGTTTGCCTCTACAGTGCGGCTTTCACCGATCGGGATCGTGGCATCCCAATCATAGTTGTGGGAATGGGCGGCATGCCTGCGCCCATGGGTATAAGCGAAATCAGCGCCGGCAAAGAGGACTTTTCTCGCCTTCGTCCGCAAAGCGACGCCTAATGCCAAGGTGAGGACAGATCCGCCTGTCAGCACAGGGACTTCTCCCCGGCTTTTCGCCCAGTCAGCCACATAGTCCATCCCGTCCTGGGCGACGACGAACCGCTCCCCGCCATAGGCCTGGAGAACAGCCGGGTGAACCGTCGGCAGGTATAACAAGGGAGGGAGCGATGGTTGATCGCCCACATCAACCTGCTGAAGCACATAATGCTGAGGGTCGCTGATGACGACGGCGTCACTGCGCTTTCCGTGACGGATCAGTGGCTTCAGGGCGGAACCGGCAGCGAGCACGAGCGCCTTTTCCCGCCAGCGATTGATGTAAGGGATGGCGGGATCAAGCGAGGGGCCCGTTCCGAGGACAACCACGGCCGTTGGATTCCCAACGCGGGTGAGATAATCTGACAGCGCCAGGTCGCCATTGCGATAGGGCTCATTTTGCAGCCAGTTTTCCCACATCTGGGCGCCGAAGCGCTGATAGGACTGGCGGAGCGACAGTAGCCCCTCGAGAATCTGTCTGACTCGAACATGCCGGTCTTGCAAAAGGTCCAATGAAGGCCGGTGAACCCAAAAGGCGTCCGCCTCGGTGTATTTGTCAAGCCATTGAAGCAAGGCTGCTTCGGCCCTTTCGCCCGTATATACAGAGACGCTCGACGGCAACAGCAAATTCAACTGCATCGATAGATCAAAGGGTCGATAATCCAAATCAAAAACGGAAATGGCGACGCCGGGACAAAAGCGTGCCGCCGCCGCCACGTGGTAACCCAATCCGAAACCGTAGATAGCGATACGGCGAGGTTTTTTTCCGTCACCTTCCCCCTGCGCCGCAACCCATTGTTCCGCCTCCGCCTCCGGATTGACCCGGCTATGGAGGTACCGGCCGGTGCGGCAGTTCAATAGCGTCCAAAATCCCAACCGCCCCTGAATCGGCTGCAACTCATCAAGAACCATCTTGGTGCTCTTGGCGCTCACGATGTTTTTACGGTTTTGCATGGGCAACTTCCCCAACAGCGCCTTGACAGAACCATGCGTGAAGGCTTTCCAGGCTCTCCACCAGTTCATACTCTGTCAAATCAGCAATGGAGACAAAATCTTGAAAAGCCCATGCCTCTTCCAATTGGGACAAGGTCTGGGAAATGCGCTGAAAGGTCTCCTCCCCCTCCGGGGAGACCGGTTGAAGCTTGGGCAACCCCTCGATGACTGCAGCTACCCATTCCAAGCCATCAAAAGCTTTGGAGAACGCCTCAATGCCGCGTGTGTCATTCCCCTGGCGAAAGTAGGCGGCTGCCTGTCGAAGGCCTTCGATCAGCCGGGGGATGTATTCTATCCCAGATTCGGTAATCTCCCGGTATAGCTCATTCAATGTCTATGGCGCCCCCTAACCTTGATGATCATATAGTTTGGGACCTTCATCGGATACCTGACTGTACTGATTCGTGTTTTGCGGATTCATCATTCTGCGGTATTCGCTGGACCAGCGCCCTTTCAGCTGGAAAAGATGCTGCATGATGACCCCATCCAATTGAGACACCCGCCGTATGCGCTGGGCGAAGAGCGCCTCCAGATCCTCGGCTGGCGAAACATCGTCAGCGGCTTGGGGAGGCGCCGGTCGCTCCCGTTGCGACAGAACCACCGGCGAAGCGCAATCAGCGTTCACTTTGACCCTCAACCGCTTCAGGTCTTTGAGTTGGGCTAACAATTGTTCCCGTTGTTCCAAGCGTTCCTGAAGCCACTCCATATCCTCAAAGCTCGGATCGACGACTCGCGCTGCCATCTCCTCGCTCACCTTCTCCAACACCTCGGCGAGGTCGCACATCTCCCGAGCCGCATGGGACAGCAATGCCTTAGACACCGGCAGCCCCCCCGGAATGGGACTGGGACTTGGCGATACGCGCCGCCTCCTCCCAGGTTTTCCGCAGGTCGGAGAGCAGTTCCACTATGTCCTCAATCATCTTCGCATCCTTTTTAATGTTCGCCTGGACGAGGTGCTGAAAGAAGAAATCGTAGAGGCTCTTGAGGTTGTGGGAGATGGGGTAGTCCATGTTCAATGTGACCGTCAATTCCACGATGATGTTCTGCGCTTTTACGATATTCTGGTGGGCCTCATTCGGTTTTTTGCTCTCGATGGCCTTGATGGCCTGCTGCAGAAAACGAATGGCCCCGTCGTACAGCATGAGCAAGAGCTTTTCAGGGGCCGCCGTCTGGACTGCTGTGTTCCTGTACTGGTTCAGGGCAGCATTTTGCTGGTGCGGAGTGCCAGTCAACATGTCGCTATCCACTCCTATGGACTGATTTTTACCCGAGCAAGGCGCTAAAAGCGGAGGATTGGGACTTCAGCTTGGACAAAGCTGTTTCCATGGCGGTAAACCGCTGTTCATAGGTCTTGCGCTTTTGTTCCAGTCGTCGCTGAAAGTCCTCCATGTTATCGTCGATGACCTTCATCTCTTTGGTGATGCTCCCGCTGCTGCCGCTAATCGCTTCCAGAGAACCGCCGGTCTTGGTCGTATCTGTCGTAAAGAATCGCAGCCGCGTCGCCACACCGCCCGTATACTCTGTCTTCGGGTTGTAGCTGAAATACAGATTGGAGAAAGTCACGGCGCCGGGGTCAGACCCGAATTTGATGATGCCGTTGTTCCAATCAACGGAAAACTGGTTCGCGCCCGGCGCGCCGTCGACGAAGTTAAATTCTTGCCCGGACACCAGTTTCGTCGGCAACGAGCCGTAGATGAGACTCTTCTTCGGCAGTTGATACTCCAGCGTCCCTGCCGTGGTCGTGAGTTGATAATCGGCTACCTGGACTTCCTTGTTTTGAAAGAGGGCCATGACGCCGTCGAAATTGGTGCGCAAGGCTGTTTTCAGCTTCTCTTCGTCGATCGTCAGTTGACCGCTCTTGCCGCCCTCGTCAGAATACTTCTTGCCGGCGATGCCGATGTCCGAGAGACTGTTCATTTCGTCAGGCAAACCGATGACGTTGCCTGATGTCAACCGGCGCAGTTGATCATAGGCGTCCCGGACGATGCTCTGCGACTTGAGGATCCCCGACTTCAATTCGTCATCGGTTGTGGGCTTGATCACTTTTTTCTCGCCGAGCTTGTTGTAGAGGTAATCGACGGTCTCATTATATTTATCGACGAAATCCCGGATATTTTGGGTGACCTTGTCGAGGTCGGGGGTGACGGTGATGGTCGTCGTGGCGCCTTCTTTGAGCAGGGAGATATCCATCCCGTTGAAGGACATGGTGTTCTTGGCGCTTTTGATCTCGACTTCGTTGATCTTAACGGTCGCGTCGGCACCGGGAGCCTTCCCCGCACCGCCCGTCACGTCGGTCGTCCAGTTAAAGGTGGGATCGCTCATGTTCTTGGTGGCGTTCGCGCCAAGCATGACGTGGAGGAAATTGCCGTGGGCGCTGCCGCCGACCGGCTCATCGAGGACGATGTCCTGGCTGAGGCCTGTTTCCTTGGAGGTGAAGCTGATCTGGCCCTTGTTCCGGTCATAAAAAGCCGTCACACCGGTGGCGCCGTTGTTGATCTTGTTCAGGATCGACTGGATGGTGTCCGATGTGCTGTAACTGATGGTGTAGCCGTTGACCTTGAAGAAGCCTTCCGTAAAGTCTGTTCCCGTATAGTTTGTGTCGGCGTTGATGTCAGCTAGCGTCCGCAGTTCCGGCGAGTCCTTGCCGGTCTTAGCCGTGCCGCTGCTCAGTCCGGTGGCCGTCAGGAAACCGCTCGAATCGCTGCCCAGGGTGACGGTGGGCGATTTGCCGGCCGTCTTCTGGGTCAGGACGAGTTTCCCGGCTGAATCGATGCTGGCTGTCACACCTGCGTTGGAATCGTTGATCTTGTTCAAGACCGAGTTGACTGTATCGGCGCCCTTGACAACAGTGATGGTGACGCCGTTGATGGTGAACTGTCCGCTCTGGACAGCAGCTAAATCGTGCGGCGCTGTAAAGTCGGAGAACTTTGTGGCCGAGTCAGCGCTGATGTTCTTCGATCCCGTCAGAGAGGTGTACTCGGCGGCGAGGTTCGCCAGCAGATTTTCTTTTCCGGAAATCCGGGCGTTTTTCGCCAGCGAGGTGACCTCCACCTTGTAGGTGCCCGCCACAGTGTTCGTCCCTGTTTTGACAGAGGCTACGCTCGTGTCGCTCGATGTAGCCGTAGTGGCTGAAAAGCCGGTGTTTCGATAAAGCGCCTCGGCCTTATCGCGCAACGAATTCATCTTGATCTTAAATTCCAGAAAAGCGTCTTTGCGGAACTGCAAGAGCTTTTTCTGGGTCTGCATCTGGACGAGCGGTCGCGATTCGACGGCCATCAGCTTGTCGACGATGCTCTTCGTATCCATGCCGGAAATCAAGCCGCTGATCTGCATGTCGCTCATGGTATTCCCCTCCCAAACCTGGCTGTTCAGCTACACCCGCTTATCGACAAAGAGCCCGACCACGTCTTGAATGGCCGCCGCTAGGTCAAGCAGCTTTTTCGGCGGAATCTCCTTAATTACTTTATCGTTGCGATTGTCGATGATCTGAACCATGATATTTCCGGTTTCTTTATGAATTTCAAACTTCAAATGGGAGTTAAAGGGTTCCATCATCTCGTTGAGGTGGTTCACCTTTTTTTCCAACCTCTGTTCGTCCTCTTGGCGCAGCCCCCCCCCGGACTTCTCTTGCCCAGTTTGGGTCGTCGTCTTCTCTGCTTCTGATTTAACCGCCGCCTCTCCTCCATTCCCCTTGGGCAGTTGGAGATTTCCATTGACGCCGGCGACATTCGTCCCCACAGTCGCGACATGGGGAACCGCATTGATGGTGTTCGTCCCGATTTCCACGCGCTCCACTTCCTTCCCGGCGCAAACCAGCCGCATCGTCAGACAGCTTTGATAACCGACATAAAGGCGATATAGTGACCTACCCGCCGTATATGCAACTCACATGATATCAACCCGTAGGCAGCAGACAGAAAGCTGTGACAGAAAAAGGCCAGCCGAATGACCGGCCGGCCTTTTTATTCGTGAGATATTTTTTACCGCAAGAGCGAGAGTACACCTTGAGGCTTCTGGTTGCTTTGCGCCAACATGGATGTGCCCGCCTGGCTGAGAATCTGGGTCCGGGTAAAGCTGGACATTTCCTTCGCCATGTCGACATCGCGGACACGGGATTCGGCAGCTTGCAGGTTTTCCGAAGCCACGTTCAGGTTGGCGATGGTGTGTTCGAGGCGGTTCTGCCAAGCGCCCAGTTTGGAACGCATGGTAGAGACGGTGGCGATGGCGGTGTTGATGTTGGTGATGGCCGTTTGGGCGTTGGTCGTATTGGTGAGCGCCACGTTAGAACCGGACACACTCAGCTTGCTGGCCGTGACGCCGGTGATGCTGATCGTGATGGTCTGGCCGCTGTTCGCGCCGATCAGGAAGGTCTTAGAGGAGAAACCACCGCTCAGCAGTTTCTGGGTGTTGAACTCGGTCGTTTTGGCGATCCGGTTCAACTCGCTCTGAAGCTCCTTGACCTCCGTCATGATGGCAGCCCGGTCGGCGGTGACGTTGGTGTCGTTGGAGGCTTGAACGGCCAGTTCGCGCATCCGTTGCAGGATGGCGTGCGTTTCGTTCAGGGCGCCTTCCGCCGTCTGGATCAACGAGATAGCGTCCTGCGCGTTCCGGACAGCCTGATTCAAGCCGTTGATCTGGCCGCGCATCTTTTCGGAGATGGCGAGACCGGCGGCGTCGTCACCGGCGCGGTTGATGCGCAGGCCCGAAGAGAGCCGTTCCAGCGACTTGTTCATCGAAAAATCGGTAACGCCCAGTTGCCGTTGCGCGTTCAGCGCGCTGATGTTGTGGTTGATAATCATGGTATTTTTCCTCCTTGATTTTCTTTCGGCCATCCTTGGCCTTTGATGGAACTTTACGTTCTTATTATCGTTGTTCTGGAAGTAGAGTTTAACATTGGATTTAAGGCAAATACGACGTTTTTGGCCGTTTATACCTGTTTACGTTTGTGTATGTGCGAAAATCTCGCAAACGCTAAATGTTTCATTTTATCCTGTCTGCAAAAGGCCTGCCGGGCAATGCCGGCAGGCCTTTTTTACGTACGATTCTGATTGGCTTTCGCTGATGATTACCGCAGCAGGGAGAGAACGCCTTGGGGCTTTTGGTTGGATTGCGCCAGCATGGAGGTGCCGGCCTGGCTGAGGATCTGGCTACGGGTGAAGCTGGACATTTCCTTCGCCATGTCCACGTCGCGGACCCGAGATTCAGCGGCTTGCAGGTTTTCGCCAGCGACGTTCAGGTTGGCGATGGTGTGTTCCAAACGGTTTTGCCAGGCGCCCAGTTTGGACCGCATGGTCGAAACGGTGGCAATGGCGGTGTTGATGGAGGAGATGGCCGACTGCGCCTTCGTGGTGTCGCTGACACTCAGGGTGCCGCTGACGCCGAGGGCGTTCGCCGTCACGTTGGTGATGGTGATCTGGATGGTTTGACCGCTGTTGGCGCCAATCAAGAACGTTTTGGAGGAGAAGTTTCCGCTCAGCAGCTTCTGGGTGTTGAACTCGGTGGTCTTGGCGATCCGGTTCAACTCGCTCTGGAGTTCGGTGATCTCCGTCTTGATGGCGTTGCGGTCAGCGGTGACGTTGGTGTCGTTGGAAGCCTGAACAGCCAGCTCGCGCATCCGCTGCAGGATGGAGTGGGTTTCGTTCAGGGCGCCTTCCGCCGTCTGGATGAGGGAGATCGCGTCCTGGGCGTTCCGAACAGCCTGGTTCAAGCCGTTGATCTGGCCGCGCATCTTTTCGGAGATGGCGAGACCGGCGGCGTCATCACCGGCGCGGTTGATGCGCAGACCCGAGGAGAGCCGCTCCAGCGACTTGTTCATGGAGAAATCGGTGACACCCAGTTGCCGTTGCGCGTTCAACGCGCTGATGTTGTGGTTGATAATCATGGTATTTTCCTCCCTGATTTTTTACTCGGCCTTCCTTGGCCTGGTAGCATGATGAAAGCTACGTCATTATTATCGTTGTTCTGGAAAGAGAGTTTAACTTTGGTTTTTAGCTAAATTCGGCGATTATTCTTGATTAAACTAAATTGCGTTCGAATATGTACGATAATCTCGCGATTACTAAATATTTCATTTCTTGATATTCAAAAAAAGCCTGCCGGCGAGCCGGCAGGCTTTTTCTACGTTACAGGTTCTGTTTTCCTCACGGTTCCGTTTTCCTTGCGGTTCTATTTCCCTTGGGTTTCGATTACCGCAGGAGGGAGAGCACGCCTTGCGGTTTCTGGTTGGCTTGCGCCAGCATGGAGGTGCCCGCTTGGCTGAGGATCTGGCTGCGGGTGAAGCTGGACATCTCTTTCGCCATGTCGACGTCACGGACCCGGGATTCAGCGGCTTGCAGGTTCTCACCGGCGACGTTCAGGTTGGCGATGGTGTGCTCGAGGCGGTTTTGCCAGGCGCCCAGTTTGGAACGCATGGTAGAGACGGTGGCGATAGCGTCGTTGACCGAGGAGATGGCGCTCTGGGCGCCCGTGGTGCTGCTGACGCTGATGCTATCGACCTTGAGCTTGGCAGAGGACACGCCGGTGATGCTGATGGAGATCGTCTGGCCGCTGTTGGCGCCGATGAGGAATGTCTTGTTGTTGAAACCGCCGCTCAGCAGCTTTTGGGTGTTGAACTCGGTCGTGTTGGAGATCCGGTTCAGTTCGCTCTGCAACTCATTGATCTCTGTTTTGATGGCCTGCCGGTCGGCGGTGACGTTGGTATCGTTCGAAGCCTGGACGGAAAGCTCCCGCATCCGCTGCAGGATGGCATGGGTCTCGTTCAGCGCGCCTTCCGCCGTCTGAAGCAGGGAGATGGCGTCCTGGGAGTTGCGAACCGCCTGGTTGAGGCCGTTGATCTGGCCGCGCATCTTTTCCGAGATGGCCAGACCGGCGGCATCGTCACCAGCGCGATTGATCCGGAGACCCGAGGAGAGGCGTTCCAGGGACTTGCTCATGGAAAAGTCGGTGACACCGAGTTGCCGTTGTGCGTTCATCGCACTGATGTTGTGGTTGATGATCATCTTGCATTCCTCCGTGAGTGTTTTTTGGCCTTCCATGGCCTCCGCTCGGCAGAGCGGCTACATTGTTATTATCGTATCGGCCTGCGAATGGTCAAGGGCGGCCATCGGCGGAATAAGACGATCATATCCCTACTGCGACGTCTTTCTCTTTTTTTCGCCAATAAGATGCTTAACCTTAAAAATTTAGGCTAGATTAAATTGAATGCAACAAAATAAAAGGACCGTTGTGTAACGGCCCTCGAATGCGCGAAGGTGATCCTGTCTTCGCATATGTCTATGGTTATTTTCCTTCCGCTTTCCCGGACACAGCGAGACCGCCGACGAGGCGAGCCAAAGCATCGGTGTTCCCGGCGATGGCGGCGGAACGGTTGGCTTCTTCAATCGCCTCCAGCACTTCCTTGCGCAGGATGCGCACATCTTTGGGCGCCCGGATGCCAATCTTGACCTGCTCCCCACGAACTTCGAGGACTACGACCTCCACGTCGTTCCCGATCAGCAAGGTTTCCCCGGATTTGCGCGTAAGCACCAGCATATCTCTTCTCCCCGTTTCTCAAACCGTCTCAGGCTTCCCCAAGCTTGCCCCTATGAAGCCTCCAGTCGGTGGCGGGTCGAGTAATGATCGTTGTCGAGGATCACCTGTCTGGCCAGGCCTTTACCCCGGTTGATGACGAGAGGCGCCTTTAAATTAACAGTGATGTCCTTGGGCTCGTCAGCCAAGGTAAATATGACGAGGGCGAGGGCTTCCTCGGGATGATCGATGGCCAACTCCTGCTGATCCACCGATGCCAGTTTGACCTCATAATCAGGGAAAAAGGCGAAGGGATCGCCCGTGAAAAACTCCAGTTCGGGGTTGTCCAGGCTCCGCAGAAAAAAGAAGGGCCCCTTTTCCTCATAGGGGATCAGGATAAAGCGCTTTTCTTTTTCAAATCCCGGCAGCCCCTTCTCAAAGCGGATGACATCTTCGGGATGAAATTCGACGGTTCCAAAGCGGCTTGAATGAACCTGCAACATAAACGCCTCCCAAATCCGCCTCTATACGTCGTCTATTGAACGCCGGTTCCCCTCGTTACGCCTGTAGGGACACTTTCGGCGGCGGCGGAATCACTTTCACATACCCTTTTTGCACCACTTCAGTGATCACCCGGCTGGGTTGGTATTCTCCCTGCACCCGCCCGGGCGTGAGACGAAAATGGACATCGCCAGGGACAAACTGTGTCTGCAGTCGCCCCGGCTGATAATGGAACTGGGGTCGGGCGCCGGGCATACTGGCGATGTTGACATCCGGCGCGCCAGGGAAAGCGTTCTCCCAGGCAATGTCAGGTATGGGGTCATTTTTATTTTCGATGGCGCCGATGCGATCGCCTTCTCCAGCCTTGCGAGCGATATACTCGTAGCTCTGCTGCATCGCCTTGGCGGCAAAGTCCTCTTCCAGCGCGTTGCTGGTGCGGAATCCAACGCTCGCCCGCGCTGCCGTCTGGTCGATCTGCACCCTTGGCGGGGTGCGGCTGATCTCGACGCGGGGATTCGTATGCTCGGCATCCAATTTGGCCCAGCTATTGGTCAGTTCAAAACGACGCGGTTGGGTATGGGACTGAATGCGGGTAAACTGCTGGTCGATCTGGATCCTTGGCACATTCATCCCGTCACCCTCCTCTCACCTACTTGAGAAAGTCCACAAGGCTCGGCTGAAGGATGCGCGCCCCTGTCGACAGCGCCGAACGGAACACGCTTTCCTGAGTCTTAAAGTCGGTGATCACCTGGGCAATATCGGCGTCTTCCACCTTGGCCAGCGTTTCGGTCATCGTCAGTTTGAAACTCTCCAGGCGGTTGCCGGTGAATTCGATCCGGTTCTGGCGGGCGCCGATGGAAGCCTGTTCTTCAAGCACCTTGTCGGCCAGCTTCTCCAGATCGCCGAGTCGGTTGACCTGCACCCCTGTCTTCAAGGTATTGGCCACCGATTTCAAAAAGTTGAGGACACCTTGGTCCGACGGGGTCGGACCGCTGTCGGCGAAAATGCGTTGTCCAATCGAGTTGACGGTCACCGTAGCCTTCGCGTCGATCTCCAGGGCAATTTCACCGTCATTGCCGTTCCATACATAGCTTGCCCCGCTCAATACAGCCGGCGGATTCCCGGTGTTGGTTCCGCCGAAGATGTAGCGTCCGCCGACGGTGGTGTTGGAGATTTTGCTGACATGGTCTGCCAGTTGATCCACTTCCTCGGCAATGGCTTTCCGAGACTCCGGCGTCGCCGTGTCTGTGTCAGCTTGCTCCATTAACGTACGGACCCGATGAAGGACGTTGGTCACTTCCGTCAGCGCCGTATCGGTGTTGTCTAGCCAGATCCCGGCTTCCGTGGCGTTGTCGAGGTACTTCTCCACCTGCAGCACTGCGCTCCGGTAAGTCATCGTCTGCACAGAACCGACAGGATCATCCTGGGGCAAACGGTTCTTCTTCCCCGATGTCAGCTGATACTGCGATTTTTCCATGTCTCCCATGATATTGTTCAGGTTTCGCATAAACCCGCTGCTCATCATATACTGGGTGATCCGCACCGCCGTTTCCTCCTTCGGCGTCAATATCTCATTACAGGTAACTCACTCGATTCTATCCAATCCGTTAACGGCCGACCATGCCCATCCGGTTGATGATCGTGTCGATCATCTCATCGACTGCGTTGACCATGCGGGCAGCGGCGTTGTAGGCCTGCTGAAAACGGATCATGTTCGTCATCTCTTCGTCAAGGGAGACGCTGGTGACCGAATCACGCTGGCCCATCACCGTATCGGTCAGCATGGTCTGATTCTTGTACATCCGCTCGGCCTGCTGGCCCGAGACGCCGAGATCGCCCGACACGGTCCGATAGTAATCATCACAGGTTGACGGCTGCGGGAAGGAGCCGAACTTCTGGTACTTTAGCTGAGCGATCTCCCGCGAGTTGTCGGAGTTGCCCTCATAGGGGACGCTGGGCCGCGGCGGCGACGGTTGGTCCCTTTCCGGCCTTGCTGCCGCCACTTTCGCCGAGTTGTCGAGGAGCGGGTTGACGATCATGTGTTCCATGTCCACCGGATCAAAGAGGTTGGAAGCATTGGCATGATAGGCGACAGCGTCAACAAAAAAGCGGATGCCGCTTGGTTCGAGGATCTTGTTCGGGCTGTTCTGGATCGCTTCGAGTGAAACGCCTTCCATGTGCTTTTTGTTTAACTCGCTAGCGAAGACCATCGCCAGTTTGTTCAGTTTCCGCCGGATGTCGGCGATTTGGCCTTCGCGTTTCGAGATATTCACGTGTACGTCCTCGCCGCTGCCAGCCGTAACATTCAGAACAAGGCCGTTGTCCAACGTGATTTGGTTGCCGTCTACTTTTGTAATCGCCACCTGCTTGGTCACACCGCCGCCCTGGTCCAGCTTCACCGTGCTCGTCGGAGGGGGGCCCGGGTCGGTGATGATCACATTGGAACCGCCTGTACATGTTTGATCAGACACCATGTTGGGCACAGGGGCGTCATCGAACTTCTGAACTCGAAAGGTGTTGTTTCCTGCTTTCACAGCTGTCAGATCGATGTTTCCGGGCACGAGTGTGGAGGCTTGCGCCGTTAACCCCGAATGACTGGTAAGCGCATTAAAATTGGTGATCGCTTCGTTCAGCATATCGGCGGCTGTTTTGATCCCATCGTTGGAGAACGTAAATTGACAGACAGAACCGTCAATGCCGGTGATTTTGTACGTTTCGCTGTGGCCGGCTGCGGGCGGCGTAAAAGACAGGGAGGCGCTGTTTTTCACGGCAGCCGTTCCGACATGAACCTTATAGGTGCCGACGACCGTCTCGGCAGTCACATCGACAACCTGCATTTTATTGGGAGCCGGTTGACTGGTGAGGGGATCGATGACCTGGGCCTGCCAGTCAAAATTGGTCGTGCCGAAGAGGGAACTGTACCCCGCAGGAACGAGGGCGCCCCGTGCCTCCAGGATCCCCCGCAGTTCACCGCTGCTGGGCAAAGCGACCATGCCCGTGTTCCACTTCAGTTCATAAAGACCCTTGCCGTTGGCGTCGGTGCGGTCCTCCACCACCAGCTTATTGGTAGAGCCTCCGGAGACCAGTGTGCCATTGCCGGCGCCCACGCTGACCATGCCTGACCTATCCTCGGAAACGGTGATGTCGATGAGGGAGGAGAGCTTGTCGAGGAGAAGGTCCCGCTTGTCCCGCAGATCGTTGGCCTTTTCGCCGGAGACCTCAATGGCCTGAATCTGGTTGTTCAAGCGAGCGATCTGATCGCCATAGGAGTTGATCGTCTGCACCGTCGACAGCAGTTTGTCGTTCATATCCGTTTCCAACTGGCGGATCTGGCGGCTGATATGAGCGAAGGTCTCCGCAACGGCTTTACCGCGCTCGACGACGACGCCGCGCGCCGCCGGTTGTTCGGGATGGGCCGTCAGGTCTTCCCACCCTTCCCAGAACTGGTCCATCACCTGGGCCAGACCGGTGTTCGATTCCTCACTCAATATCGACTGGATTTTTTCCAGCACGTCTGATTGAATGCTCCAATAGCCGAGGGCGCGGTTTTCGTTGCGGTATTGGAGATCGAGAAAGCTGTCGCGGTAGCGCTTGATCTGATCGACATTCACACCGGTCCCGATCTGCCCGGTATAGCTGGAGCGCTGCATGGAGGGTTGAAACAGCGACGGTGTGGTGCCGAGCACGACCGTCTGCCGGGAGTACCCTTCCGTATTCACGTTGGCGACGTTATGGCCGGTTACGTCTAGGCCGGCCTTGTTGGCCATGATGCCCCGACGGGCAATCTCAAGGCCAAAAAAAGTGGACGGCATGGCGATCCTCCCATCGCAATCGGCAACGCGGCGCTGTCCTGCAAGGGGCGCCTGCGATGTCGAAAGTTTTTAGATCTTACGGTTGATCAAGGAACGTGTGACAGCGCCGCCGTCCCCTTGCGGTCCATAAGCGGGCGCCGGCGCCTCGGTGGCGCGCCGGAGCATGTTGTAGTAGGTATCGTAAAAGTGCAACGATTTTTCGATCAATTCCTTGTTGCGCCGGTTTTGCAGTTCCAACGCCTGGACCGTGTCGTTGATCTCGTCCCGCAGGCGGACCAGCAACGCCTGCGCCTGAGGCGGCATCCGCTCAAACAGGTCGGAGAGACGGCCATCACCAGGAATGCCCAAGCGGTCGCGCAATTCTGTGGTCACCCGCTGCCGTTGCTTTTCCACCTGTCCCGACTGCACGATCAGGGTGTTCTCGGCGTCGGTGATCTTTTGTATCTCCGCGATGTCTGCCTTCACAAGCGATTGTTCTTTCTTCTGGGCCAGCGTGTTCAGCCCCTTCAGCAACCGGAGGTGCAATTCCAACAGTTGTATCAATTGCTCAAAAAGGCCCTCTTGGGTGTCCATCCCCGCGACACCCAAGGGGACCTGCTGGTTCGAAGGCATACTTCCTCACCTTTTTCTTATTCCAGGTCCGTCTGGTCAGCCAAACTGCGACCCAGCATTTTTTCGGCGATCTGTTCCCCCGTCACATGGTAGGTACCGGAACGCACCGCCTCCCCGAGCGCGGCGATCCGTTCGGCCCGCACCTCCGGCGCTTCCCGCACCGCTTTCAAGCTCGCCTGCAAGAGGCGGGCCTCATCGGAGACGTTCAGGGAATCCTGGCGCATGCCTTGCGCCGTCCCTGCTTCCTGCACATTCTTTGCCTTGTCGACCCGTTTCGCCCCATAGACCTGGAGCGCATGTTGGATCTGGTTCGATGAGATGATCATCGCTACCACCCCCGCCATCTATCGGAAGCCTGTTGCTTCTAAGCGTTACTCACTTTCTAGTATCGTTGCCCCGGCGTGAAAACTTTAGCGCCTGACCGGCGATAAATATCAAAGGATAAAAAGAACAAAAAACCGGCGCAACACCGGTTTTCTCAACGCTATAGTTTATCCTTCATATCGGCGGTGAACATCTTGTCCTTTGGCCGGCTTTTCTTATCTCTATCCATGATAGCGGAGGACGGTTTGAGTGAGCCGGCTGCCTTCTGCAATTCCTTCGTCAGGGCGCCCTGGCATGATGAGCACAATTTCCCGCTGTCGATGGGCGCGTCACAACGCTCACAGCGCAGGCTGGGGCCGCGCAGATCGGACGATTCGATCCGTCCCTCTTTGATAAACTGGAGGACCGTATCCTCATCCACCTCAGTAGCAGTGACGACTTCAAGCAACGTCGACCCTGGGTGATCGCGGAGGAATGCCCTTACTCGTTCGTACTTTTCCTCATCTTCGCGGATACAAACCGGACAGATCCGACGGCCTTGGGGGACGAAGATCCGGTTGCAACGCGGACAGTTCTTCACGTTCATTTGTGTCACCCGCTCTCGACTTTTTTCCATTATATCTGAAAACAGTGAGGAGCGACAATAGGGGGCTCTCGGAAATAGGCTTACAGACCCATGCCGGCAGCAGCAGTGAGCACATACATCCGCGTGACACCGGCTTGCCGGAGCGCTTGGGCGGCCTCCTGCACAGTAGCGCCTGTGGTGTAGACATCATCGACGATAATCACCGGCGACGCCGAACCCAGCCTGGAAGAAAGCCCCGGCCTCCCGGAGGGACTCGGCCTCGTGAAAGGGCTCGGTCTCGGGGTAGGGCTCGATCTTGGGGTAGAACTCAGTCCTCCAATGCTTTCTTCCTTGACATAAAACTGTCCCTGCAGGTTGCGCAGCCGTTCCTGTCGGCCCAGATGCGCCTGGGCAGCCCTGTCTTCCCGCCGGGCCAGCATGTCGAAGACGGGAAAACCGGCCGCCTCCGATACGGCTTCCGCCAGTAGGAATGCCTGGTTAAAGTTTCGCCGGTAAAGCTTTTCCGGATGCAACGGGATCGGTGTCAACACAGCGCCTCGCAAGTCCCCCCATGGGTTGCGCCATGATCCTCCGGGAATTTGCGCCCACATCCGTTCCGCCATCAAACGGCCCAAGGGGCGGGCAACGCCGCGGAAGCCTTGGTACTTCAGGTCGTGGATGCATTGCCGCAACAATCCTTCATAGGGTCCGATGCTCCAGGCCATCAGAAAGCAGGGTTCCCGCAGGCGGCAGTCGGCACAACGCCCCTCCTCCTGAACATACTTTCCGCAACGGTTGCACCGGGCGAGACGGGCCCGGCTGCCCTCCATCGTTGCCAGGCAGCGCCGGCAGATCCCGCTTCTGCCGGCGCCCCCGCTCGTGAGCCGGCAGAGGGGGCATTCGGGCGCAGCCGGAAAAAGCGTGTCCAGACATAACAAGTCTCTGATACTGAAGGATGCGCCCATTCAGTTCGCCTCCCGGGCTTGCCCGTCAGGGCGCAGGAAACCCTCCCGCCGGGCCTGTTCATTCATCCAATGGATGGTGTCCACAGCCTCCTGCATGGCCGCAGTGACCCGTGTGCCCATGAACCAGACCTCCCCATAGGGTCGTTCCGTCGAACGTCCGGCGCGACCGGCCATCTGCACCAGCGTCCGCTCATCATAGACCCGCTCGTTCTCAGCGAACAAGACGACCACATTCGCCCGGGGAACGGTAATACCGCGCTCCATGATCGAGGTGGTGACGAAAAGGGGAAACAACTGGCGGCTAAAGCGTTGCCGCTTTGCCTCCCGTTCCGGATCGCGGGAATGGCTGTATTCCACCCAGGTCCCCTTAAAATCATTAAAGGGCGGCATACGGGTGGCCGCTTTCAACGATTCGCCGACCTGCTGGGCCAAAAAGACAGAGGGTACGAAGAGAAAGACCTGGGCGAACTCTCCCTCGACAGAGCGGTGTAGGAAGCGCAACAGTTCTTCAGGAAAGATCATCCGCTCCCGCTCCCAGCGCCACTCCTTTTCCAGGACGATCTTCGGCGTCGGCAACGGATACCCGTGATGCCGGGCAGGGATGGTCACCAGGGCCAACCGTTTTTCCTGGACTGCCTGCTTCATATCCTTTTCCGGCGTGGCCGTCATGAAGATGCTCCGCCCGTTGCGCTTTCGTGCTCGACCGACGGCGTGGTAGAGCATGGCGCTTCCCTGATAGGGGAATGCATCGGCCTCGTCGAGCACGACCAGATCGAAAGCGCGGTAAAAACGGATGGCCTGGTGGGTGGTCGCCACCACCAGGCGGCTGTCGCCAAACTTCGCCGGGCTTCCTCCGTATAGGCTGAGGACGCGGTTCCCGGGAAAGGCCTGCTGGATTCTCGGGGCTAGTTCGAGCACCACGTCCTTGCGCGGGACGGCAAAGAGTACCCGCCCTCCCCGCCGCAGCACCTGGCTGATGGCGGCGAAGGAGACCTCTGTCTTCCCGGCGCCGCAGGCCGCCCAGACGAGGGCGCTACGCGCAGAGAGGCGCTCATCGTCAGCGCCGCCGGAAGCAGCGGAACGGCCGGGGTGCCGATCGGCGCCGGAGTCGCTGGTTGTCATCCAATCGATGAGACGCTGGCTGGCCTTTTCTTGCATGCGGTTTAAGGGAAAGGTCAGTTGCGGGCCGGCCGGCGCTTCACCCCCTCGCGCATCCCTTGCTCGACTGCCTTCAGGGGAAAAGTCAATCTGCGCCTCCTGAACATACCCGTTGCCGCCCACGGCGCCGGTCAACCAGGGCAACAGTTCCCGCTCCCAGCGTCGTTGCCAACCTTCATCACCGGACAGTCCGTAGAGGGGGCGGCAGAGCCTGGCTTCACCCATGGGCAGGCATTCCTCACAGTAATAGCATTGTTCCCGGCCGCAGCGAACACAGCGGCTGGCAGAAATGCGGTTGCCTTGGCCGCAGCGGACGCAACAGGCATCGTCAGGGCCGTTCAGAAGGATCGATGGGTAGATCTCGACAACACCGGCCAGCGCCAGGATCTGCAGGACATCCTCGAGTTGCCCCATGGGAAAACTCCTGCCGGTTCCTGTTTCCCTTTCCATGATCGCTTTTTCCAGTTCTGCCGTGAACAACAGCCGCCCTTCCAGGCATTCGGCCACAAGACGGATATCTTCCAACCGGTAGCCTGTCCCTGCCTCCCCGGCCGGTCGGAAGACATGGAGGGGAAAGCCCGAAGCGAGCAGCGGGGAATAACCGAAACGTTTCAGGAGGTGTACGGCTTGACTCGACAACCGGGTGAGTTCCCGATCACCCGCCACGGACGGCGCTGTTGCCTTGTTGTGCCTGTTCCAGGGCCACCAGCGCCCCCAGGGGTCCTGACCGGAGCGTGAGTCCCCGCTTTTCCCCAGATCCGCCGTCTCTTTCACCCCCTCGGCTTCGGGAGCGGGCAACAAGCCCCAACCGAGCCTGCGACTGAACCGTCGCCATAGACCGGAGATGGCAAGCGGAACGGAATGCGAGGCGTCAGCGGCGCCGTCACGGGTCACTGTCCGTAGCTCCTGGAGGATGTAGAGGGCGATTCCAATGGGCAGGCTGGGCGTGAGGGAAATCAGCGCCTCAAGCCCTTCTGTGCCCAATATGGTCAAATCAAGGGCAGGATCGTGGGTAAAACCAAGCCAACTCTGCGCTGGTCCCCGCGCCAGGTAGACATACCCCTTCAAGCAGACCATCGGTCGCACCCCTCGAAAAACCATTTATTACAATCATTTCAATTCGTTGTTAAAATCAGGTTTCCTGCTTTTTTCGTCAAAAAGAAAACCTCCCGGCGCAAAAGCGACGGAAGGTTTTCACCGAAAACCAGCGTGCTGACATCTTGCCTTGGAGGCGCCTTTGGGAGGTTCGGCAGCATAAAAGCCTACAGTTTGACCAGGCGGTGCTTGATCGCATACAGCGCGGCTTGGGTCCGGTCCTTTACCTGGAGCTTGCGAAATATATTCGTAATATGGTTCTTCACCGTTTTCTCGCTGATAAAGAGCGCGCCAGCAATGGTCGCGTTGGTCGCCCCTTGCGCGATCAATCGGAGCACCTCTTTTTCCCGTTCCGTCAGTTCATCGGCAGGATGACCGGCGCCATTGGGACCGAAACGCCCCTTTCCCAGCGCTTTTTGCACGATGGCCGGATTAAGCACGGAGCCGCCGCGGGCCACTGTAACAATGGCGCCGTACAGCGTTTCTGGGCTTACATCCTTGAGCAGGTAACCATCGACGCCGGCTTCAATCAGCGTGATGATCTGGTCTTCTTCTTCGTGGGCCGTCAAGATGATGATTCCCGTCTGCGGCCGTTCCCGCTTTACGACGCGCGTTGCTTCGACGCCGTCAACACCGGGCATATGGATGTCCATCAGGATCACATCGGGCTTTACGCGCCGCGCCAGATTGATCGCCCCTTGCCCGTCGCCTGCTTCATCTAATACCTGAAATTGGGGATCAAGCTCCAGTATCTTGCGCAAACCCTGGCGCAACAGCGTGTGATCATCGGCCAGGATGACCCGGATCGGCTCCATTATCAGGACTCACTCCCCGTCATTTTCCGACTGCAGCGGTATCCGAAACTTGATCTGTGTTCCCTGACCGGGGCGGCTGACGATCTCCCATTCACCGTCCAATAATTCGGCCCGTTCCCGCATGCCGCAAAGACCGAAGCGATCACCGGGGCGGTCCAGCATCGCCACGGCGTCAAAGCCCGCCCCATCATCGCGAACAATGGCGGAAACCGCCTGGGGCGCCATCTCGAAAGCAACATAGGCTTTGTTCGCGCCGGCATGTTTCCAGACATTCTGCAAGGCCTCCTGGATTACGCGGAAAATCGCCACCTCATAAGCGCGCTCCAGCCGCCGGGCTTTGCCCAAAAAGCGCGTTTCCACAGGCAATCCTGTCCGTTCGGAAAAGTCGGCGGCGTACCGCCGGATCGCTTCCATCAACCCCTGGTCATCAAGGCCGTGCGGACGCAGGTCATAGAGGATTTTCCGCAATTCTTTCAAGCTGTCACGGAGCATGCCCTTCAAATCTTGCAATTCCTTGCGCACCCGGTCCGGATCGGACTGCAAAAGGCGTTCACAGAGTTCCACTTGCAAGACCAGACCGTTCATCCCCTGCGCCGGGCCGTCGTGGATCTCCCGGGCCAGGCGGAGGCGTTCCCGGTCCTGGGCCATGATGATGCGCAAGGCCGCCTGCTGACGCACTTGGGCCTCCTCCATCTTCATGTGCAGGTCCTTCAGGTTGCCGCCGATAAACTCCAGCACGACGCCAACCTGATTCATCAATTGCTCCGCCCGCTGCACCATCCCTTCCAGGTGCCGCAATCGTCGCTCCAGTTCATCGCGCTTTGCCCGCAGTTGGCCTTCCCGTTCCCGCATGACCGCTAGGTTCACCTGGATGTCGCGGGCCTGTTCATAAGCCAACCGGATGTCTTCTTCCTTGTACCGTTCCAGTTCCCGGCTCACTTCCACGAGGCGCAAACGCGCCTGCCGCTCCTTCAGGGTCAGCACATCTACTTGGGCGATGACGGCGCGCGCCGCCTCCCGCACTTCCAGCAGGTCTTTTTGCACACGACCGCACTCTGTCCGGGCATCCTCGGCGATGGCGAATATCTGTTCCTTCGCGCTTTCTATCGATTCTATCGTCTGTCGGATGATTTTATCTAAAACGTTGGCCTCGGGCACGGCAGCCCCTCCAATCCTTCTTTCAAACCGGCATCGAGAAGTGGTTCGCCGGGGCGCCGTCATCGGCCGACCACCTCTATCGAATGATCTGTTATCGGTATGATCTGTCAAGTGATAGGGTTCGACAGTTTCCTCCTTTTCTCCTGCCTCACTTTTGACCAAAGGCAGGAAGGAGCCCGCTGACGCAGACTCCTTCCTCTCAGAATGCTCTATTTCCTTGTAACAGAAGCGCCGATGGCGGGCCGCTTCCTGCGATCACGGCGGGTACAGGCGATGCCTTCTACGACCTTACAGTTGCAGATCTCTTTTTACCTGTTCCTGAATCCCCTTCATTTGCGCCTCACTGTTAGCTTCTACGTAGAGGCGGAAGAGCGGTTCCGTGCCGGAGGCGCGCACCAGGGCGTAGGCGCCGTCGACCAACTGCAACTTCACCCCGTCGATGGTCAAGCGTTTGGTCACATCGACGCCGCCCAAAGCGGCCGGCGCATATTCATTCAGGCGGGTCAGTATCCCTGCTTTGGCCTCGGGAAGGGTATGGAGGTCAAGCCGCTGGGAGACTAGACGCCCATATTCTCGGTCAATTTCTGCGAGCAGTTCTGTCAATGGGCGTCCGGCGACGGCGCGAACCTCCGCCATCAAGGCGCAGGCCAGAACGCCGTCTTTTTCGGGCATGTGGCCACGAACCGACAGGCCGCCCGATTCCTCGCCGCCGAGCAGGGTCTCCCGCTCCCGAAGCGACTGGCCGATGTACTTGAAACCGACGGGAGTCTCCTCGACGGCAAAGCCGTGGCGGGCGGCAATGCGATCAAGCATATGTGTCGTCGCGACCGTCCGGGCCACCGGGCCGGCCAGCCTGCGATGCGTCAGGAGGTGGTGGTAGAGCAGCACGAGCACCTGATTGGCCGAGATGAAGCTCCCATCGGCGTCAATCACTCCGAAACGGTCGGCGTCGCCGTCTAAGGCCAGACCGAGCTGGGCGCCCGATTCGACCACCCTGCGCCGCAATTCAGTCAGCACTGCCGCCGAGGGCTCGGGGAGGCTGCCGCCGAAGAGAGGATCCCGTGTGTGATGGATGACCTCATAGCCGAGGCCACAGCGCTCCATCACCGCTTCCAGATAGCCGATGCCGGCTCCCCACATGGGGTCGATGACGATCTTCAGCCCAGCCGCACTGATCGCTTTCAGGTCCACGATCGCCGCCAGTTGATCCAGATAGGGCGCTTGGGGCGCAATCTCCCGGACGAGCCCCTGCTCCCTGGCCCGCTCTAGGCGAATCTTTTTAATCTCTTCGCGCCCTTCCGCCAGCGCCAACTGGCGCACCCGTCCCTCAATCCGGTCGGTGATGTCCGGCAAGGCCGGTCCGGCATACTCGGGGATGAACTTGATGCCGTTGTACTCGGGCGGGTTGTGACTGGCCGTCAGCATGATCGCTCCGGCGGCGCGGTTGTGGGTGATGGCAAAAGCGGTGACCGGTGTGGGCAGGGCAGCCGGAGGAAGCAAAACCGGGATCCCGTTGCCGGTCAGCACCTCTGCGGCCAGCAGGGCAAACTTGTCAGAGAGAAAGCGATTGTCATAGCCGATGACGACGCCACGGTCAGCGATACCGGCGCCTTTCACGTAATCAGCGATCGCTTGTACGACGATTTCCACATTCCCGAAAGTGAACTCTTCGGCCATGATGGCTCGCCAGCCATCCGTCCCAAACTTTATCGCCATTCGTCGACACCCTTTCATCCGGTTATTTGGAAGAAAGCGGTCCAGCAGGCTTTATCCAGCTTTCTCCTTTGAAACTGCTTCCTCTTGTGTGATGCAACAGAGATGGGTTATCGGCCGAATCACCAGGCGGCCCTCCTGATCGATATGGAAACGGACCAAGCCCCCTTGTGGAAAGGCTTCCCGAACATCACGCGGAATAGACAACTCACCTTGCTTGGAAAGGAATGTCAACTCCATGCTACTACCCCTCCGATCGACGTCTCGCTTTCGCCAACTATGTACCGGCTGGCGGAGTAAGCATAGCATGACCGGAAAAAGCCTGTCCCTAAAAATAAGTCGAAGACTACTGCTGTTCATGCCGCCTTTTTGTCTAAACATGTCGACTCACAGAACCCGCGAATCCACCTCCTCGCTGCGTCCGGACTGGCCCACCAAAAAAGAAAACCGGCGACTTCCGGAGGCAGGGCTGTTTTGCCAAACTCCATGATGTCACCGGCGATCACGCCGAAATCGCTATTCAATTACCGGGTCCATCGGGCGACCGTCTGGGCCAATCCTTGCCGCAGCGGTGTTTTTGGTCTCCAGCCCACAGCATCCTCGATCCGGCTGCTGTCCAGATAGCTATGCAGGATGTCTCCCGCCCGTGCAGGCGCGACTTGGGCCGACAGGTCCGCTCCGACCAGTTCCCGAATCTGTTTAAACAGCGCCTTGACACTGGTTGCCTGTCCGGTGCTGACGTTGTACACGCTGTGATCCAACTGTTCTATTTTCGCATCCAGGACCATCAGCATCGCGTCGACCACATCGTCCACATACACAAAGTCACGCGTTTGCTCCCCATCGCCGTAGATCATCGGGGCATGCCCCCGTAAGAGCCGCTCCGTAAAGATCGCCACCACGCCGCCCTCACCGGCGGCATCCTGGCGGGGTCCGTAGACATTGGCGAAACGAAGGGCGACTCCGACAATCCCGTATAGTTCACGGTAGAGTTGCAGATAATGTTCGGGCGTATGCTTACTGATCCCATAAGCGTTGGCCGGCGCCAGCGGGTGGTCTTCGTCCACGGGGAGTCGCACCGGATCGCCGTAAACGGCTGCCGATGAAGCAACGATTACCCGCTTGACCCCGCTTTGGCGGCAGGCTTCCAGCAGGTTGATCGTCCCTAGGATGTTCGTTCTCGCGTCATCCAGCGGCTTCCGCAGGGACACCTGCACATCAACCTGAGCGGCCAGATGGATGATCGCCTCAGGGGCTTCCCTGGCGATGACCTCTCTGATCTCATCACCGGCCACATCTAAATGAAAAAAGGCAGCTTTCTCCGGGATATTCTCTCGCTTTCCCGTTGAAAGGTTATCGATAACCAGAACCTCGTCACCCCGGGCGATGCATCGTTCGACCACATGGGATCCGATGAAACCGGCGCCTCCGGTGACCATCAACTTCAACGGCGATACCGCCCTTTCGGTGAAAAATACTGCGACAACATGCGCTATTTTTTCGTCAGCGGCTGGTTGAGACCAGGTCCTGACGGATAAAACCCTCACGACCGTCGGGCATTTTTACTTTATACCATTTCTCCGCTTCTGAAACCCCGTCGATTGACGCCAGGATGGTGACCCGAGCGCCGCTCGGGAGGATGGTGATTACGGTGTAATCTGTCCCCGGCCCAAAGCGAACATTGACACCAGTGGGAGAAGCGATAGCGCCTTCCCGCAACCCTGGATTGGATGCCTTCGCAGGCGCGCCCGCTGTCTCCGTATTCACCGGCGCGCCGTTCGAAACGCTTTGGCTGTCGCCGACCAAGGGAGTGGCGGCAGAGACGCCATCCACATCGTTGGCATTCCAGGGGGTGTTTTGAAATCCTTGAGGCATCGGCGGAAGTTCCACCTTTTGTCCCGATTTCTCCAGCGCTTTCTGAAGCGCCTCGACCCGTTGATTCAGCGCAACGATCTGATTATGCAGATCAGCCCTGTTTCCCCAGAGGAGCTTCTCCAAGTAGCTTTTTGAAACAAGCGGATCGTCGGCTGTCCCAGGCGAAGCGGCGCCGGCCAAAACGACCTGGCCAAGGACGAATCCCGATAATAGGAGGGCAAGCCCTCCACCTGCGATTCGAACCCGAAAACGGGAGCGGGGTTTCCTTGCCGGTTGGCTAAAAAGAACCATCCGTTCCTCCTGGGTTACACCCGAATGTCCCGTCTTCGGAAGCCCTTTTTCATCCACCATATGTACCCCCTATCCGGTGCGGGAATAAGAAGAGCCACTGGCTTCCACCAATGGCCTGTCAACCTTGGCCCAACCAAACTTCGATCAGTTCGACTCATCCTCTATGTCGATCCCGATGCGACTTGCGGCAATCTCCGGCGCGCTCGAAGAGCGGCCTAGGATACCGACCCGATCCGCAGCCACCAGGATCAAGCTGGCGAGCAGGATGAGGATAAAGACACTCTGCGCCGTCGATACGGTGGTGAGAAAAACAGCGGTGGCGCCTAAAACCGTATTGATGCCGTAAATGATCATCACCGTCTGGGGATGGCTGAATCCCAACGCCAGCAACCGGTGATGGAGGTGATCCTTGTCCGCCTGAAAGATAGGTTGTCCCTTTTGAACGCGGCGGAAAATGGCAAATCCCGTATCCAGGATGGGGATGCCCACGATGAGAATGGGGATAAATACGGAAATGACGGTGGCTACCTTGGCCAATCCCATGATCGACAGGCAAGCAAGGGTAAAACCTAAAAACATAGCCCCCGTATCGCCCATAAAAATCCTGGCGGGATGAAAATTATGCTTGAGAAAGCCCGCGGACGAAGCGGCCAGCACCAGCGCCAGAGATGCGACAAGGATCTGGCCCTGCGTCCAGGCGACAATCGCCATCGTCACCGATGCGATCGCGGCGATACCGGCGGCCAGCCCGTCGAGACCGTCAATCAGGTTCACCGCATTCGTAACGCCGATGATCCAAAGCACGGTGATCGGTCCGCGCAACCAACCGAGTTCCACCACGTCGGGACCCACAAAGGGGTTGGTCACAAAGTCGACAGACAAGCCAAAGGGCAGAATGGCCAGGGCGGCGACAACTTGACCGAGCAGTTTCACCTTCGCCGGCAGATCGCGGGTATCATCCAGGATACCCACAAGGACGATGATGGCGCCGCCGACGAGCATGCCGATGATCTCAGAACGCTGATAATCACTGTCCGTGACGCCTAAGGCCACTACCGTCAGCATGAATCCGCCGAAGATCGCCAAACCGCCGAGACGGGGCATGAGCTGCTGGTGCACCTTGCGCCCGCCGGGAGCATCCACGGCGCCGATGAGAAACGCCAGCCGACGCGCCAAAGGCGTCAGTAAAAGGGCAAGCAGGAAGGCAGCGCAGACTGCCAGTGCCATCGACACCCGGGTCGCCTCCTTATGCGGTATGAATCGATGATTATTAAATTTTTCCTCTGTTTGTTGGACATTTCAATTTCTATTTTACTCCAACGGGAATGGGAATACAATGGGCATGCGCGGGGGCATCCGTCACTTAACAACGGCTTAACTATCGCTCAATGGCGAAAGTCATCTCGGCTTCACAGGCCAATTGGTCATCCACATAGGCCCGCCCCATCGCTTTGCCGATCGTTTTGCGCAGCGCCGTCATCTCCGCTTCCAACCGCAACGTATCGCCGGGCACGACGGGGCGGCGGAATCGGACGCCGTCAATCTTGGCGAACAAAGCTATCTTGCCGGCGTATTCCGGCATCTTCAGCAGGGCAACGGCGCCCGTCTGGGCCAAGGCCTCGACGATTAGAACACCGGGCATCACCGGGTGACCGGGGAAATGGCCTTGAAAAAAGGGTTCGTTCATCGTCACGTTCTTCAAGCCCACGGCCCACTTGCCCACCTCTAGCTCAATGATCCGGTCAACCAAGAGAAAGGGGGGTCTATGGGGTAGAATCCCCTGAATGTCCTCTACCGATAAATTCACTTTTTCCCTCATTGCCTCAAATCTTCCTCTCAGCAAGTTATTCCATGGCGATCCCCGTTATGTTCTCTTCACGAAAGAGGATCGGTGCGCCTGGTGTCGAAAGAGTGTATGTTTTCCTGTGAGTATACCACAAAACTACAGGAGACACCCAAAAACGTTGGAGGAGGCTTATTTCCCTGATGAAACTAGTCAACGAAAAAGGGCGGCTCTTTGGAATCATTAATCCTCTCGACCTTCTGATCCTGCTGGCTGTAGTCGCCCTCGTGGCAGGTCTGGCGACAAAGACGAAGACCATCGTGCAAACGACCGAAACCGCCGTCCAATTCGAGGTTGTCATCAAAAAGGTGCTGCCCGAGGTGGCTGCCGGTCTCGATCCGAAGGAATCGCTCGTGGGCGGCGGGACCTTTTTTGAACAAAGAGATGTCCGGGTCGAATCGATTCAGGTCGTGCCGTCCCGTCAATCACAAACCAACGCGCAAGGCCAGCTTACCGTTACCGATGATCCCTACATGAAGGACGTGCATCTGGTCGTCCGCGGCGTGTCCCGCTCAGCCACGGCCGATCTGCGTGTAGGCAACCAGGAGATCAAGGCGGGCAAGGAATATTACTACAAGACGCAAAAGACGCAACTGCTCGGCACCGTAACAAAGGTGACCGTACTGGACAAACAGTAAACAGTAAGCGATTCGCCGGGTTATCCCGAACATTTCCTAATTATTTCCAGCATAGCCATCAGCCGGGCGTCCCAGGAATGCCGCCGGGCCAGGTCCATCCGCTCTGCCTGCTTTTCCGGACTGTCTCCGGCGAGGGCTGCCTCAATGCAACCTACGAAGGAATCGGCTGGTCCGCACACCGTCACCGCCGGGGAAAAGGGGAGCACCTCCGGCAATGCCGTCGAGACGACGGGCTTGCCGGCAGCCAAGTACTCGTACACCTTGACAGGATTGACGCTGATTGTCAGCTCATTCAACCGGAAGGGCGACAGGCAGACATCGAAGCGCCGCACATAGTCGGGCAGTACGGAATAAGGCTTTCGCCCGAGAAAAAATACATTGGGGAGTTCTTTTAAGGTGGATACATCAGTCTCCACAGGGCCGATGAGCGCAAGCGCCCAATCCCCGTGCGCCCTTGCCGCCTCCGCCAGCTTGTCTGTATCGATCCAGTCTCCGATGCCGCCGATAAATCCGATTACATGCCGGTAGCCGGATGGCAGATCGGCCGGATCCTTCTCCCTCATTTGAGGCTCTGCGGCTTGACGGAAGTGCTCCACATCGGCCGCGTTGGCAATGAGGGTCACGTCGGAACGGACGAGCCGCATCTTTTCCTGCAAGGCGCCGGCCGACGCGAAAACAGCGTCGCAGCGGCGAGCGAGGTCCTTTTCCATATCGACCATGACGACCGGATCGATGAGGCCCGTAAAGGCGGCATGATCGTCTACGCAATCATAGATCCGGTAATCCCAATCGACGCCGGCGGAAAGAAGGTCGCATGAACCGGGCAGATAGGTCCACAGTACGGGCCGCTCCCAACCTAACTGCCGCAGACCCCGGCGCAGGGCTCCGCCGAGCCGGCGCTGATTGATCTTGTTGATGGTCCGCCGCATCCCATGAAAGGGAAGAAAAATCGGCGGTTCCAGCCGCCAGATCCGGCCCGGCTCGACCGCCTTCAGGCGCCCAGCGCTTTCCCAGCGTGTGTTCAGCAATTCCCTGTTCTTCAACGGCGCCAGATAGGTGATAGGGGGATCGACATAAAGGATACGGTGCCCCCGGTTGGCCAACCGCACCATTATTTGCTGTGCTCTTGCCCAGATGCCGTGCCATTCAGCGGCGCCAATACAGACAATGTCCACTCCGGTCATCCTTTGCTTCAATTATGATTGGGTAGGTGAATTCCCTGAATACCATTCAAACGGTTCAACGGATAATTGTCAACAGTCTCGCCGGCCGGATGGCCCTCTTTCTCTTCGGCTGGCTGCAGCGGTTGGAACCCCTCTGGCTCTCTAGCCGTTTTCATGCGTTGCTGGAAGGGGCGATTAGTGCCGCCGGAAAAGGCCTACTTGCCCGTTTTTTCAGCGGCGATCCAGCAGCAAGGCTCGATTCACGCCTCGTTTCTTCCCGGTTATTCTTGTTCTTGTCAAGGCCGGTTTACAAAGTATCGGCGCTTCGCCTTGCTTTCGTCGACCGTATCGAGTCCGTCGCCAACGGAAGTATCCTCGTCGACATCCTCCGTCACCTGGCCTGTCCAGAGGGGTGGCAACTGGATGGGCTAAGCCGGGCCGGCCTGGCCTTCCTTGGCGGCCTCTTCTTTGCCTACGCCGCACTCGGCGCGCTTACCCTGAAATCCGGCCTCACCCTGACCTTGCTTATCCTGTTGCTCATGCTCTGGTCCCGCTCCACCGCCACCGTCCGAGAGATCTGGGCAGAGTCCCTCCCGGGACGCCTCTTTCATTCCCTGCTGCCGGAAGAACTCGTCCAACGAGATGACCAGCGCCCTGTAGCGCCGCCGTTGATCGGCCTCAGCGCCCTGATCATGTACCTGATGCTCCTAATCTTGGGCGCTGGGCTCGCCTTCTTATCCATTAAGCTCCAAAACCCTCTCGTCCTGGCGTTGCCGGCGGTCCTGGTGGCGCCAACGCTGATCGTTCTGCGTCCCGAGTTTGGACTGTACGGACTTATCGGCTATGCTGTCATCGACTGGGTCATGCGCCTAAAGCCAACGCCGATCACCAACATCTGGGACGACCTCCTGCTGGCTTTGCTCGCCGCCGCCCTGATCGGCCACTGGCTGGTCAAGCGAGATTTTCGCTGGCGCATCCATCCCACTTTTTTCGCCCTGACCGCCTTCATCTCCCTCATGCTTTTCCTCTTTCTCATTGACGCTGCCTATCCGCGGATCATCATTCCCATTGACGGGCTCCGTGTCATCGTCCAACACATGCTGTGGTTCTATATCGCCGTTCAACTCGTCCGCAGTCCCAGGCAAGCTGCCCTGCTCCTGATCCTCTTCACACTGGTCGGTACGGCCATCGCCGCTGTCGGTGTCTATCAATTCATCGCCAAAGTTCCCATGCCGGAGCACTGGGTTGACCAGGCCGAGTTGGGTAGCATTGCCACCCGCGCCTTTTCCATTGTCGGCAGCCCGAACATCCTCGGCAGTATCCTTGTATTGACGACACCGATCGCACTGGGGCTGGCCTATCGCGGCAACGCCTGGCAGCGCATCTTTTATCTGGCCTGCGCCGGCATGATGGGCGCCTCCATGCTGTTTAGCTTTTCCCGCGGCGCCTGGCTCGCCCTCGCGGCGGTGATCATCCTATTCGGCGTCCTCCAGGATCGCCGTCTAATCGCCCTGTTGATCATCGGCGTCATCCTGCTTCCCATCGCCTCCCCTTCGGTCGCCGACCGGATCAGCTACCTGCTCAGCCCCGAATACCTCCACAAATCCGCCCAGGACGGTCGCCTCGAGCGGTGGGATTTGGCGTTGGAGAAAGTGGAACAGAGCCCCCTGATTGGTGTCGGCTTGGGCCGCTACGGCGGCGCGGCGGCGGAGCACAATAAGGACTTGCTTCCCCACAGAACGCTCTACACAGATAACTACTACATGAAAACAGCCGCCGAAACAGGGTTGCTGGGCCTCTTTGCCTTCATCGCTTTGATGGTCGCTGCGCTCCGCACGGCCATCGGGGCAGCTGTCCATGCTCCGTCATCTCGTCGGGCCCTGGCTACTGGCGTCGCTTGCGGGCTCTTTGGCGTGGTGCTCCATAACGCCGTGGAGAACGTCTTTGAAGTCCCGCTGATGGTTGCCTCCTTTTGGCTGTGCGCCTCACTTCTATGGGGTTGCCAAGAAGCAACCTAAGCCGGATACACAAAGAAGCCACTCCTGTGACCGAGTGACTTCTTTGCCAGAATAAGCGTTCCGTGGAGGTGTCATATGCCGAAACCCTTGCTAGCTTGGGACGTCATGCTTCTAATCATGATCAACATAGCGCTTCTCTTGACCGGTCAAACCCTCTGGAAAATCGGACTACAAAAAATCGGCGGATTCAGCCTCGCCAATCTATCCGCTATTGCCCTCTCCCCCTGGATTATAGCCGGTCTTGTCCTCTATGTTATAGCCACCGGCGTATGGTTCTCCATCCTCTCCCGGATGGACTTTAGCCTTGCCTACCCGCTGCAAAGTCTCGCCTTTGTCTTCGGCGTCTTGCTTGGTTGGCTGGTTTTTCAAGAAACCATCCCCTGGACCCGCTGGTTTGGCGTCGCTGTCATTGTCTTCGGGGTCTACCTCGTAGCGCTGCCGGTGAGGCAGTAACAACTAGTAGGTACAGCAAATTCTCATAGGGACAGCATCAGAAATGGCCGGAGGGATATCCCCCGGCCTTTCCCAATTTGGTAGACAATTTCACCCTGAAACCCCTAAACGGCCCAGCAACAATTCACGGTAGAGATTCTGTGTTCTCTCTGCCATCCGTTTCGCTGTAAAACGCTCCTCTATGGTCTTGCGCGCCGCCTCGCCAAACCTCCTGGACTCTTCCCGGTTTTCGATCAGCCGGAGCAATGCGGCGGCCAGGGCAAGGGCGTCTCCAGGAGGAATGACAAGACCGTTCTTTTCGTCTGCTACGATTTCCGGATTGCCTCCAACAGCGGTCGCCACGGCTGGGCATTCACAAAGCATGCTTTCCATCAGTGTCAAGCTAAGCCCCTCGGATAGAGACGGCAAGGCCAGCACATCGATGGCGCGATAGATATCAGCGATATCCTCGCGAAAACCGGTCAATAAAAAAAAGGGTTCCAATCCCTCTTCCCGGATAACGGTTTCAATCATTTCCCGATTAAATCCGTCACCCACCAGCAGGAACCGGACATTGCTATTAATTTTTAGAATTTCTTTGGCGGCTTCGATGAGATATTTGTGCCCTTTAACGGGATGAAAGCGGCCGACCATCCCTACCAGGGGCGCATCGTTTGCGATCCCAAACTCCGCTCGCAAATCCGATTTCCTTTTAGCATCCACAAACTTTCCGTCATCGACACCGTTGTGGATCACGGTGACTTTGTCTGGCGCTATCCCCTGTTCACAAAGCTTTTTCTTTAGGAAGTTGGCCACAACGATATGTCGTTCCGTCAAGGCGGCTGTCAATTTTTCGGACCAATAGTTGATCCAGCGAGACAGCTTGTCCGGATAATCATTCTCCAATACGCTATGAACCGTCGTAACAGTGCAGCGAACACCGGCGATTTTGGCAGCCAGGCGTCCGACTAAGTTGGCTCTCACCCCGTGCGTATGAACGATCGACGGTTGAATCTGACGAGTCAACTGGAGCACCTTCCAGAAGCCGACGATATCCACTTTGCTGCGCATCGTTACTGCCGTCGCCTGAACTCCTTGCTTCAACGCGCGCTGCAGCAGCGGCGCCGGAAAAAGGCAACAGAGATGCAACTCCACTTCTTGCGGTGAAAAATGTCTGGCTAAGTCCAGGATATGGATCTCGGCGCCGCCTATTTCTCCGCCGCCTATGATGTGTAAAACCCGGATCGGCCTGGACATGGACTCTCCCCCATCGCCAGAAGTCACTATTCATTATAGCGGGGTAACGAACGTAAGACAAGCACACCCAGAATGCGTCTGACAATGAACAGGAAATGCCTTTGCTGTTGCCAGTTTCACGATTGGCGATGCCGATCGTCTACGACTCCCTCAATCCTCATCGCCACGTCGCGTCGCCGCTTCAGGGCGCCCGCCTTGCAAGAGGCGCACCTCCGCATCAAGCAGCGCAACCATCTGAGCCAGTTCCTTATTCGACTCCTTCAATTGGGAGATATGGCTGGCTTGTCTATACAAAATAACCAGAATGAAGAGAATGCCAAGGAAGAAGAGCAACGCCGGCTGATAGACAACCCCTAGGTATGCCGCCGCAATATCGACCAGTTCCGGCCAGATGGCCAAAAAAAGTATGGCCAGCGTCCCAGCCATCCAGTACATGGACTCTTTTTCACTGAGACGGTTGTTCTTCACTTTATGGATCACATAGACAGCAAAGGTAAAGGCGATAATGCGGACAAACCAGATCAGTTTCCAACTCACCGGGAATAGCTCCCTTCCGTATTGACGGCCAGGACCTTCCGGTAGGCTCGTCCTTTAATGATAGCGATAAAAATGCTGTACATCATCGTGGCCAAATACTTGACTACCTTGAAGCCCTTATGCATGCTCTCACCATGGACGCGCTCGCGGATCGAAGCCGGACGCTCAGTCACCCGGAAGCCCGCCAAGATCATCAACACGAGCACATTGGCGTCAGGAAAATCGACAGGGAACTGGTTGGGCCGCGCATAGAACTGGAAGACCCGCCGGTTTAAAAACTGCAAGCCTGACGTGGGATCGGCCACATCCTGCCGCGTCAGCATCTTGATGAGGAGCGAAAAAATCTTGATGCCAAGACCGCGCATCCAGTTGGTGTGCTTCTTATTGTCCACAAAACGGGAACCGATGACAATGTCCGCGCCGCTAGCTTTCATCGCCCGCGCCATGTCGATGATGTTAGCCGGATCGTGCTGACCGTCGCCATCAAACTGAATGACATAATCATAGCCGTAGCGAGCGGCATACTTAAAACCCGTCTGCAAAGCCGCCCCATAGCGCAGATTGAAAGGATGGCGGAGCACCGTCGCCCCATGCCGCGCGGCGATCTCCGCCGTCCCATCGCGGGAACCGTCGTCGATGACTACCACGTCGACCCAAGGGACGACGACTTTCAACTCCTCAAGAACACCGCCGATATTTTCCGCCTCATTATAGGCCGGGATGATGACCAGATATTTGCCGGTCAAGCGATCGTTCAACCTTTTTTCCCCCGATCACTATCTCAAAATGACGCTATTGCCAACAAATCGAAGGTTCTCTAAAACAACGCGGCATGCCACTTCCAGATGCTTCAATACACTACTCACAAGGGTAATAACGAATGCAGCATTTCAACCAATTTTTTTACCGCCCTTTCACGGGAATAACTGTTCGACACCTTGTTTGCCCTTTCCGGCAACGACGTAAACAACTCCCTTTCCTTCCACAGCCCCTCGATCGCTTTTGCCAGTGCCTCGGGATCATCAGGCGGCACGGCCAAACCGAGCGATTCTGACTCAATGAGATTCGCTGTGTATCCGGGAACTGCGGCAACAATCGGTTTGCCGAAATAAAGGTAATCAAACAACTTGTTGGGCAACGCAGTCGCAAAGGTGGGGATGTTGCGGAGCGTAAGCAGATAAGCGTCTGCGACAGCCAGGTATTTCCCCAACTCAGAGCGTTCCACCGGACCGGTGAACAGGATGTTTGTCAATCCGCTTTGTTGCGCTTTCGCCATCAAGTGCGCCCTTTCCTGGCCTTCGCCCACCAGGACGAACCGGACCGGGCAACCCTTCGCTTGCACGAGGCGCGCCGCTTCGACGACAACATCCAATGCATTCGCTGGACCATGAGCGCCGGAGTACATGATCACAAAGCTTTCGCCGACGTCCAAATGCCCCCGTAATTCCTCCACCTCTACCTTCCCAAAGACCCTGAAGGTCGATTGGGAAACACCGTTAGGGATCATGACGAGCTTGTCGGCCCAGGGCCCCTTGTCTTTGATCCGCTCGGCGATTCCCGGCGTAAGGGCGATGATGCTGTCCGCCTGCCGGTAGAGCCACGCTTCCGCGCGATATAAAAGGTTTACCAACCACCTGGGGGTATTCGGCGCCATATCGACCAGGGTATCCGGCCAAAGGTCGCGGACCTCGAAAACAAACCTTGCCCGGCGGACCCGTGCCACCATTGCACTTGCCATAGCCCCCGGCAAGTGTGGAGAAGAGCCGATGACGATATCCGGTTTTTCCGTCGAAAAAAGCCCACGGACAAGGAAATGAATTGAAAAGACTAGCATATTGAGCAAACGGCTGAGGCCGTTTTGGGAGTAACGGGGCGTCCACAACCAGTGCCACCGGCAATCATCGGCGCCCTCGCTGTGCTGTGAAAACACCCTCTCACAGCCGGGTCGATGAAACTGTTTGATCACATGGATAAAAGACATGGCCCAGACGGTCACATGCCAACCATTTCGAGACAGTTCTTCAGCAAATTCATAATGCCGTCCGCTGGCCGGGTATTCAGGCGTCACCGCATAGGGATTGATCATCCAGACTCGCGGCAGATCGCTTTTCCTACTCATGCTTTGCTTCCTTCGCTTTTTCCCTGGTCGGGGAGCATCCCAGACGGTCATAAATTTCTATCAGCCGGTGGGACACCTTACCCCAGTTGCCCTGGTGATAAATCCATTCGACGGCGTTCGCTCTCATCGATATGAGTTGACCGCGGTCTTCGCAAAGGCTTTTGAGCGCCTCCGCCAGACTGTCGGGCGAACCCGCCCGGTACAACAGTCCAAAAGCCGCCTGGCTGTGTATCCGGCGGATCTCCGGCAGATCGCTGCTCACGACCGCCAGGCCGGCAGCCATATACTCAAAGAGCTTATTGGGAAGTGCCAATTCGCTGTTCCGACAATTGGGCAAGTAGGGGACAATGCCTACGTCAAAATGCCGTGCTTCTCTTACCAGTTCCTTCATTTTTATCGCAGGCAGCATATGCACTCGGGGCAAGGCGTTACGCTCGATAAACGCTTTCATAGATTGTTCCAGCGGTCCGTAACCGCGGAAATAAAAATCTATCTCCATTCCCCGCAATCGCTCGGCAGCCTCCAAAACGACTTCCAAACCCCTGCCGGGCAGATAACCGCCGTGATACAAGACCCGCAAGGGGTTTCCGGTCGTTTTCTCAGGCCCCGGCGTTCCCGTTGGCCGGACCTCCCGCTCCAAGGGGACGTAGTTTTCCAGGACATGGCATTCAGGGAGGTGCGGGTATCTTCGCCTCAGTTCTTTCCGGATCCCTTCATTGACCGTGATCACTGACGAGACAGAGCGCAGCAGCAGCCTCTCCAACTGTCCTTGTATTTTTTTAAACCAATCGGGCCAGGCCGGATTCTGTTCCACCCACAACTCATGGCTGTCATAGACCACATGTGCGCACCGTCGGAACTGCTTCAGCACCCAGGCAGCCGGCAACGTATTTAAGTCATGGGCGTGAAGCACCCTCGCGCCGTTCCGGGCAGCGATCTGGATCATTCTGAAATTGGCAAATAGGACATGAACCCCTTTGACCAGAAGCTCAATTTTTTTTCCCCGTGACCTCGCCAACCAGGCGGACAGCCACGGCGGCGACTGGGTCAATGCCATCTGCCATTCTTTCCGGTCAGTCGTTTCCCCGTTGACCGCTCGCTCAGGCTGAATCCCAATGACCAAAACAGAATAACCGGCGGAGGCCAGTGATGTCGCTTCTTTGGTTACCCTAGGGTCATGGATGATTCCGTTGGCAACCAACATAATCGCGTCATACCGGCCGTTCATGTCCGCTTCACTCCAAAGTTGGGTTGGATTCGCTCCAACCATCTGGGGTCCTTGTCGATGAACAATTTAAACCATAATTCCACGTTGCAGAGCGACCACAGCGCCCAAGCGTGATCGTGGCTTGTCTCCAAACTGCGGGATATGGCTGCTGCATCGAACAACCCTCGTTGCCTCGCCGCCGGATCCAGCAGGATATCCTGCAGCAACTGCCGCGCCCCCGCTTTGAACCACAGGTTGATCGGAGTGGGGAAGCCCTTCTTGTCTTTGCGCCGGCGCACCTCTTCCGGGATAATGCCCGCGATTGCCTGCTTGAAGACGCTTTTCGGCTCCAAACCGAACACCTTCAGTTCCGGCGGGATCGTCGACGCATACTCGACGATCCTGTAGTCCAGTAGCGGCACACGCGACTCTAGCGATACGGCCATGCTCGTCCGGTCTTCCACCTGGAGAAGGCCCGGCAGGTAGCACTTCAGATCATGGTATAACATTTTATCGAACAGTTGATCTGTCGGCGCCTGGCGCAGAAAACGAAGAAAACCCTCTCGCAGTTCCCCATCCAGCATCTGTTCTTTCAATCGGGCGCCCAGCAGGGGGCTATCTCCCGAAAGGGATGAGGTGTATCTTTCCCACAGAGACTCAAAATCCCCCGCTCGCGCCTGCATCCGGCGCCCGACTTTCGTTAAGGTCGCCAGTAGACCATGCTGCCGAAGCGAGGCTTGGAGCACATTCCACCGGGTGCGCCATTTTCGTGTGATACCGGCAGAGGATGGGCTCGCGCCGATTCCTGAGCCGCAGTCATAGAGAGTCAAGAAATAGCGAGGATATCCACCGAAAACTTCATCCCCGCCCTGTCCCCCCAGCACCACTTTGACATGCTCTGCGGCCAGGCAACTCACGACCTGCTGCGGGAAGATTCCCGGTCCGACGGCTGGCTCGTCCATATACCAGACTAGGCTGGGCAACATGCGAAGGAAGTCCTCCATCGTCGGCGCCGTCTCCAAATATTCTGTTCCGGCATAGCGTGACACAGTTTTCGCGTACTCTGTCTCGTCGTAAAATTTGTCCTCCCTAAATTTGCCAGAAAATGTTTTTATTCTGCCAGGGTAATGGCGGGAGGCGAGGCAGACGACGGTGCTCGAATCCAGTCCGCCGCTCAGATGACAGCCCAGAGGAACGTCGGCGCGCAAATGGATGGTCACGGCGTCTTCGATCAGCGCCCGCAGCTCCGCAACAGTATCTTCCGCTGAACGAGAACGGTCATAGTGAAAGGACACGTCCCAATACCGCCCAACGTTTATCCCCTGCCGCCCGTAACGCAACCAGCATCCCGGTTCCAGTTTGTATACGCCCTGAAAGAATGTTTCGTCCGTAGGGTTGTACATATAGCGGAGATAGTAACCGATGCTTTTTAGATTCGCATCGGCGGTAAAGCCTGGCAGTTGGAGCAGCGCCTTAATCTCCGACGCAAAGGCAAGACCCTGGTCGTTGCTGTGATAATACAACGGCTTAATTCCAAGTCGATCACGGGCGATAAAGACCTCTTCCTTCAGCGTATCGACAATCGCGAAGGCAAACATGCCGTTGAGCCGCTGCAGGCATTCTACGCCCCAGGCGATATAGGAAAAAAGCAATACCTCCGTATCACTCCGGGTTCGAAAATGGAATCCTTCCCTAATCAAGCATTCTCTCAACTCAACGTAATTATAGATCTCGCCGTTGAACACAAGGGCATAGCGACCTTGCGGATCGACCATGGGCTGATGACCATGCTCCAGGTCGATAATGCTCAATCTACGGAATCCCAATGCTGCCGGCCCTTTTATCCAAAAGCCTTCGTCGTCAGGACCCCGGTGAGCGATGGCGTCAATCATTCGCTTAAGCGGCTGACGCAGATCACCCTTATTTGTTTTTGTAAAAAGGCCTGCAAAACCGCACATCTGACCTGTCCTTCACTTTCAGTTGTTCAAGGTCTCCATCTGGTCCACCACGTGCCTGGCGAAAGGAAAAGCGCAGGTAAAGGCAGGTGAAACTGCGTTGAGGACATGGAGCGAGCGGTTGTCGCCTTCGATGACAAAATCTTGGACCAACTCCAAGGTCTCCCGGTTCAACAACTGCGCCCGGATACCTGGTCGCATAAAGTTACCAAACCCTTGCGCGTCCACGTTCTTTACCATTTTTAAAGAGGCTTGAATGAGGCGGCTTTTGTCATACTTGCGCATCTCTTCAAAGGCAAGCTTTCTGAAATTGAAGGAATTGGTAAAGAACAGCTTGGCCTCGTAAATCAGAATGCTGATCATCTCATCCAGACGGAAGTTTTCCAGGCCTTTGTAGTTTTCTCTCCAGAACGAAGGAATGGCTGTGGGGCCGATTTTGATGCTACCATCCACTGTTTTGGTGAAATGAACGCCGAGAAAAGGATTCGCCAGGTTGGGAACCGGATATATGTTTGTAACCACATCGGTTTTGTTTTTGGCGTACTTCAGGTAAATCCCCTTGAAAGGGATAATCGTGTACTTCTTGCCGAAGCCCAGGCCATGGGCAATCCGGTCAGCGTAGAGACCGGCGGCGTTGATCAGGTAACGGCAACCGATGGGACCGCTGTCGCAGTGAACAACGCCTCCGTTAAAGCGCTCGTACTTGGTGCTGTAGCGCATGTCGATGCCCATGCCGGCATTGTCCGCTTTGATCGCCTGGCAGACTTCGATAGGATCGACAGATGCCGTGGACGGGGAGTAGAGCGCCTTTTGATAGGTCCTTACGTTAGGATCGAGGCGCTGAACCTCCTCCTCCTCCATCCAAAGGAGTTCGACGCCGTTTCGTTCAGCCCGCCGCTTCAACTCTTCAAGGCCTTTTAATTCCTCTTCATCGGTGGCTACGACGATCTTCCCACAGCGATTGATCTGAATTCCTTTTTTCTCGCAGTAGTCCCGCATGGCGCGGTTGCCGTCGCGGGTAAATCTGGCCTTCAGACTGTCCGCCGTATAGTAAAAACCCGCGTGCAACACGCCGCTGTTTCGACCGCTGGAGTGATAGGCCACATCAGGTTCCTTCTCGATCATACAGACGGAACATTCTTTCCATCGGGACTTCAATTCCCGCGCTATTGTTAACCCGATAATGCCGGCGCCAACAACAACATAATCATACCGCTTCATTCCATCGCCTCATCGTCTGAATCTCACCCTGGAATATCGAAGTTCGCCCAGAAGGACCCTGATGGATTCTGATAGAGTTGAATCATGGCCCGGGCAATGGCCTCGGGGTTGTGCCACCGATGGGCGAAACGCTTTGACCGGCGCCCCAATTCGCGCAGTCGTTCCCTGTCCTCAACAAGGGCAACAAGCACATCTGTGATCGTATCGGGATTCGCATTGATCACCGGGAGCTCTTCCCGCATCTTTTCCGGAATAAAAGGCAGGTCACTCTCTCGGATATACGCCACAACGGGAATCCCCATTTGCATCACTTCCACCGATAGGCCGCCGTACCAGCCGCACAACAGTTGATCTACGACGAGATCCGCTTTTTCGTACACCTGGAGCGCCTCGCGGTGGGACATGTTTTCTACGATAATGCATTCTACAGGGTAGTGCTTTTGTAATGTGGCAAAGGCCTCTAATACATACTTTGTTCCCTTCACATGCCGATCGGTAGGCGCATGGACGATGACCATGGGAGCGTCGTCCCTCTTTTCCCGTTTGCTTCGTCCCCTTTGCTGGCAAAGGCAATAGGGCAAGAATTCGGCGCCGGGAACATGGCGCAACTGGTCGGGGTTCAAGCAAAACACATGGGCGCAGTGTTTTAGGATCAGTGAAATATTCTTTTGTTTTATTCGATCCAGTCTTTCATCACACTGCGGATTTTGGCAATGCTGACGATCACAAGCAGAAATCGGGTTGCTTGACAGGGTTGCCATGCGCAGGCGGGCATCACAACCCTGGAAGGTCATGACACATTTTTTCCCAAGACGGTTCAACAAGGGCAGGTCCAGGTAGTCAAGGGGGGTGTTTCGGGTCGTCGGGGGAAAAAAGGTCTTGCCAAAATAGAAATGGAATAGGTCAAAACGGTGAAGGGCCTTGCTCGCGTAGACCGCCATCGCCAGACGGCGGTGGATTCCCGAGGCCGGGGATGTGCCAAAGGAATAGCTCTCGTCCACTTCCTGCGCGTAAATTGTAGGAAAAAAGTCGACGACGCGGCTCTCCACGAGTCCCGGCGCGACTTTCCTTTCCATCTGCCCTAAAGACCAGGCATGATTCCCGATGTTGATTGGCCCGTGGAGCACCTTCAGCTTCTTCACCGCTTATTCTCCGAAGAGGGTCCTGCGCATGCCCTCAACAAAAGGGGTGAAGGGTACGTCCACCAACGAACGCAATAAGGTCGTGTCCGCGACCAAGTCCCCTTTGCGTTTCCCCTGGGCAATGCGGAGCAGAGGCTCGACGCCAAGCAGACAGCCTGCCTCTTTCGCGATCCTGCCGATGCTGATCACCTCGGGACCAGCCAGGTTGATCGGCCCTTGGACTTGTATCTCCCGGGACAGCAGCGCGCCGATGATCGCTGTCAGGTCGTCGACATAACAGGGCGTAAGACGCAGTCCCCCCGTATCGGCCTCCCCTTCGCCGGGCTCCAAGGTAATCGGTTCACTGCATCTCACGCGCTCGATTAACCTGGGGATTAACATATTCTCCTGCCCCGGCCCATACACTCCGAAAATGCGCATCGATATGACATTGAGGTATGGCGCAAACAATACCAGGGCCTTTTCGCCCATTTGTTTGCTCAGGCCGTAAAAATCATCGTCACGCAGCGGCGAATCCTCGCGCAACGGTAGAAAAGACGGGGTGTAGACGTTGCCTGTGGACGCGTAGAGAAATGTCTTGGCGCCCGACCGTCGCGCCGCCTCAGCCAAACGGACAACCCCCAGCGTATTTACAGCAAACAGATCCGGCGCCATATCCGGCATCTGGCGGTAATGGGAAGACTGGGCCAGATAGACCACCGCATCGACAGGAGGGAGCACAAGTTCGCCATTGGAAGCAAGGTCACAGTACAGTCCCTTGCAACCTGCGCTCTCTATCCGGGTCATATGGCGCTCTAAGCCGACTCCGATAACATCATGCCCCGCTTCAGTAAGGGCGCCGCAGAGATGAGTCCCTACGTAGCCCCCGGCTCCGGTGACAAGGATTTTCATAACATGCGCCTCCTGTTAGTCGTCCTTGCTTAAGTATTTCACGGGTTGAATCGCTGATCTCGATTTGTCATAATATGTCATAAGATCAATATCCTTATCATACCACACCTTTTCAATAACCTCGTTCCACATTTTTATATTTGAACCAAAGGAATGATGTTTTTCTACATAGGCCCGTCCTTGGCGACCCAGTTCTTCTCTCAATCCCGGGCTGATCACTAATTCGCGAAGCTTTTCTTTGAACGTGTAATAGTTAACACTGACTATGGGGCACTCGTCTAAATAAGAATGTTTACGAAACAACTGGTGAATCACATCGATCTCAATGTTAGACAGGACCGGCAATCCCAAGGCCATGCCTTCCACTGCGCTTAGAGCATATCCAACGACAAACTGTTCGGCCAGAATATCGCATTGTTCCAGCAACAGTCTTACTTCTTTATTTGGCCTGTTCTCTATCAACATGAGACGCACATTGAGCCCCTCGCTCACCAGTTCCTTGCACGCCTGAATAAGGATCTCCGTTCCTTTAAATCCCTTATGATTCGGCGTGTGGGCGACGATCACTTCCCCGTTCACGCCATCAGCCTGATTCTTTTTTCGATTGCTGCTCCATTTATCCGTATCAATGGGGTAATACAGGACCGGGAGCATATCCCACCTCGGGAGGCATTCTACATGGACCATGCATCCCATAACAAAATCTGCGTTTCTACAAAAGTAATCAATTTGCCTGGAAATTTTGTGCTCCATCTTAGCTAGGTTAGGGTAACACCTCAATAAGGCATGCCTGAGTTCCAAGTTGCGAATTCGAGAATACACAAAGGAATCACTGCCGTAAGGCATGACGATCGATTTCTTACGGGCGATGCGTAAGAATTGAAGTTCCAGACAGCGATAGGGGGTTCGGGTCAAGAAACCGCCATCAAAAAAGTAAAAGAAAATATCATACTTTAACAAAGCGTAAAGAAAGACAAAGTAGTCACCCAGCAGACGTTTCCATATCCGTCGGGCAGATTGCGGCAGTATTTTAGGTGTAAAATCATCAAGATGCAAATCAAAATCTTCTACACTATTAATTTTATATACATCATAGACAATCGTATCACTCTGATACTCCGCATTTCGCATCGCTTGTGACATATATTTTATCGATATAATTGGAGTCGGACCCCAAACGAGCCGGGGCTTTCGCGGGGTCCCTCCAATACAATTCACTATTCGCAATAGGCATGCTAATAAAAAAGTCAAAGCGATTAACAAAAACCCAACAGACAGGTGAAACGCTAAAAGCAATTGTCCCATCAACATTATCCCCAATTACGCATTATCTTGGCTTTTTTAAAAGCACAGAGATGCCATTAGGATTAGCGTCATTAAATTTATACTCCTTACAACCTAGCTCCTCTAACCAACCTGCAATCTCCTGTTCGGTATGTTTCCATGCAAAGTGTGGATGATACCAGTCATAATTAACCATGTTGTTCGTCTCATAATCAAATGCTTCGTTCCAAAAACACTTCGCTATACTATAATAAAAAAGCCGTTGAACATCGTGTGTTCCCGCAGGGATGCCAAGTATGTCTATCGGCTTGTCCAAGGTGATCTTTGCGTTTAAGCGAGATAGCTCTCTACCCAAGTCGGTCAAGGGCTCACAGGCTTTATAGCACTCTTCCGTCGTTAACTTCACAAACTGCTCTCGAATATAAGCGTCGCAGAATTCCCTTACCGGCCCCATTTTTTTATACACATAAAAGAAAAAGCTGCCGCCTGGGGCGAGTTTGCCATATAGACGCTCAACGCCGCGCTTGGTGGAAGGCGTGTGGTGCAGGACACCGTCAGCAATGATAAAAGTGAAGTACTCATCAGGAAAAGGGAGTTCCATTAAATCTGCTTGCACGACGAAAACATTATCCAGGTCCCTTGTATTTTCATAGGTTGTTATGGCCGCTTCACTGAGGTCAGCCGCCATCACCGTCCCACCCGTTTGCTCGGCCATAAACCGGGTGTTAAAACCGGACCCGGGTCCGACCTCTAAAATGCGCTCCTGAGACACGTAAAAATCTTTAAGTTGATCAACAGAGTCCAATCCCAGTTTTTTAACATACCATCCTAACAGAAATTCACGATGTTTCTCCTCAAAGCCGTAATTTTTAAACCTTGTCCACTTGTCTGAAAAAGTGCCTCTCGTGGCCTTCACCTCTTCGTCATGAATTGAGGTGAGCCTGCCATCTTGGGAGGCGATGACATCCTTTGTAATTTCGTCCTCTTTATAAAATCCGGAGAGAAACCGGGGGACCCCCCCCACTACGGGATAGCAGTAACCGTCAGGAGCTTCCAGCAACCCCTGTTCAACCTTATCGTTGGCTTCTCCGTCCGAGTATAGTTTCAGCTTTTCTCCATTTCGGGGATCGTTCAAGTGAATGTGCATGTTGCGCTTCACTCAACATCTACTCCTTCAAATAATTTTACTGTATCGTCCACTGTGTAGGAAAGCACATCGTATTTTTTCATCTCGCCAATGAGTTCCTCAAAAAAGGATCTCGTCCCGTACCCCGAATAGGCAATCGGGCCGGCTTGACCCAGTTTGTTTCTATTTTCTTGGTAATATGCCCGGTCCGGTGTATTCAACATTAAGTGAATAGGGTGAAAGTCAAAGACATACACGCCGTCGCCATGAACGGCCGTATCGATAATTTTACGCTGAAAAGGGGTATGCTTACTATTTTTCCAGTTCTCAGCCAGCGTAAAATCCATATTATCCATGTAAAAAATGGGCGCTTCCCAGATTCCCCAAGGGTGCCGGTAGGGTTTAGGATTAGCCAGATTGGGGAGGGTGACCTGACTTATATAGGTATACCCCGCGTTGCGCAAGTGAACCCCAAGCAGTTGACTATAGGCGCAGGAATGCGGTCTTATCCCGTCAGAACTATAGGGAAGGGCAGCTTTCAGCTTTGTAATTTCATCTAACCAATCGGCGCCCCAATCCAGCCTAGGATGAATCGCAATCTCTACGTCTTCGATTCTTTTCTCCAAGTACTCGTAGGGCTGTGTGCAATAAAACGTAGCTTTTCCCGGAATCATGTCAATGGGGTTTAATTGTTCTAGGTGTTCATTGGATATCCAATCTGTGTCAAAAGTAATGCAGATCATCGGCGCGCACCCGGAGATATCAGCATTTCACCGCAAGCAAGCATGGATTGAACCTGGCACCCCTCTAACAGCGTATCACGGAATCTGACTCCGGCTACACGCACCGCGTTTCTGGCACAGGCCACCGTCATTGCAGCGCCGTCGACGCTAAGAATCTTGCCCGGTTGATCCCAAACACCCTCCACCGGTTCTGACGAGCCTAACAGCTCAATTTCCCCGATTCGACTGACCGTCCTTGCTGCCGGGTACGATCCATTTGTTAATGCGTTAATGTGACATGCCACCATTTCCGCATCGTCATCCCAATTCACCCAACGGTCATTGGGATAAACAAAGGTATAATAAGAAGCTTCCGTATCTTTCTGCGCTCTCCGAGGCAACTCGGCCTTTGTTTTAATCAGAGGCCACCAGTCCTTGAACAGCGCCACAGCCCTGTCAACGCAACATCCATAAGCCTCCGCGGCAGTTGCGTGCGCTGGGAGCAAAATTGGAACTTGCTCGACAATGTCACCCGTATCAATTCCTGGCGAGATAAAATGCAGGGTTACCCCAACCGTCTTCTCGCCATTTGCGATAGCATTCACTAATGGCATGCAACCGCGATATTTGGGCAGTAAGGAAAAGTGAAAGTTTAAGCAGGCTGAACCGGCGGACATGATTGCCTCTTTCTTAAGGATTTTTGCATAGGAGCAAGACAACATAATGTCCGGTTTCCATCGCCTTAGTGTCTCAATCGCCTCGGGGTTATTGATCGTGTTCGGCTGGATAAAGGGAATATGATGTTCCAGGACAAAATTTTTCAGTGAGAGGCTGTTGCCGTCCACACCAGAATCGTTCGGGTTTAAAACAGCCAGGAGGTTGGCTTCAGGATCTTGCAGGCAATGGTTGATGACTTCCACCGCCAACCGGTTATTCCCCAATAGTGCTACGTTAATCATATGAACATCCCCTTGTAGCAAGTAGTGAGGCGATCTGTGCGATATGTTCGTCCTTCACCATCTCATAACCGTAATTCTCTTTGACCCATTGAATCGCTTGAGCGTGGTAACTGTTTAGATCCATCTTCATTGCTTCGATTAATCTCTCATACACTGTCTGAACAGTGTTGGCCCATAGCACGGGCGGCATTTCTGTAAAAGCCCATTCATACCAGTTCGCATTGAAATCCATGATGAGCGGTTTCCCGCAGGCTAACGCTGAAGGCGCGATTCCTCCAAAATATCCGTAATACTGGTCGATCACGCAATCGGCAGCATTTATCCAATCAATCAGTTCACGAATCTTTAGTGGTTCCAATTCGATAATGTTTTTTTTGATTTTGAGCTCGTCAATCAGGGATTTTGACTTATCGACATCTTGTCCCCAAAAAGGGATGGCCAAATAGGCGTCGGGGTAATCCTGCAAGTATTGATGAAAGGCGTGAAAGGTTATGTCATTGCCCTTGATCTCCCAATTTTGTCGCGCCGGCGCGAAAATTAGTCTGCTCTTTTCAGAAATACCATACCTGCTTCTCACAGGCGATGGCGCCCTTTCGTACTTTTGATCAATCACATGGGGCACAAAAGAATATTTCTTTATGCATAAGTCGTCAACCCGCTTTATGCAATCAGGGTTTGTAATAAACACATGATCGGCTTTGGCGTAAGCCAGCGCAGTCAATCGAGATACAACATTGTCATCGAAGGGGATGTCCCGGATGGTCCCATGCTCATAGGCGATATACGGTTTAAACCGCATCAAGAGTGGATAAATCGGATCTGTCGAGTAGGCTTCGACCAAATCATAGTGCTGAAATAAATAAAGGAATTTATTAACGGGAGAATAAAACTGTTCCAGTTCCTCGACATTCAACTTATCCGGTCTGTCCGGAAAATGCTCGTTGAATTCTCGCACCAATGATTCACAGTGGGCGATATAATCGTCCCACGATACCATCGATAAAGAACGGCGCCTTTCTCTTGTCCCGCGACCTTGTGAGCGAGTCGCCATTTTTTTAAACCGTTTAAGCACTTTCAATGAGAATATGACGATGGAATTCATACACCGGGCTGTAATAAAAAGCAACAAGAGAATCTGCCAAAACGACGTAAATAGAAAGAATACAATAATTTCACTTAATAAACTAAAGTATTCTTTTCTGGAAATAAATTTTTTAAGTGATTCAATAAAGTGTTTTTTACCGGAGCTAAATGAGCCGTATTTTTTCCGCCATCTAATAAATCGTCTAGACTCTGCTAACACCTTCCACCAAAACCCGGCGCGAATAGTATGGTTACGGTTTTTGGAGTCCAAGTACTTAATGCAAAAATTCAATGGACCTTGAACAAACCACTTGGGTCGCTGAAATCCATTCAAGTCGACTGCTTCCCAATTCGGAAAGAAATCATCTCCGTAATCGCCTCTGAAGTCTGCGTCTTCCCATTCAGGGCATCCCATAACATGGTAGTAATCATAGCACAATACATCACAATCTATGCCGTTTCCGTTGATTAACTTCGCGTTATTGTAGGAATTATTGGCGATATTGCCTATATGCAAAACTTTGGGATTACGTCCATGGACTTCTCGAAAGCGCTCCAATAGTTGGCTCATTCCTATAGTCCTTCTTTCAATTCGAGGGACAAAGTCTCATTTCCTCGCATATTTGTCAGATTCTTTCTCAAAGTAGTTAGCCGCTTGCCGTAAAAAGGCTAAGAATTGTAGAGGGACCTTATTTTCATAGGCTTCATTCAAATAGTTTTCTATGCACGAATTTACATCTACCGCGCTGGAGTGGTTCTTCTTCCCAATATAAACAAAAATATTGCCTACGACCTTGTCGACCAGAGAATCCAATTTAACGGCAAGATCTACAGCCCATTTTGTATGAAGCCTCGAAAAAAAGGGGCTTACAGGGTGGAAAAAGCGATAATAGGATACTTTAAAATGTTTAGTCAGGGTATGGTAGAATTCCTTTGGTTCATAGGCATGATGATTATCGCCCAGAGCCGGTTCAGGATACTCCCTAACATGATAACTACTGTATAAAAAATGTCTGAAATGCATCAGCGCGCCAGAAAACCACCCCGGTTGAGTCCCAAACTTTTTGTCGCCTACGGGCTCTCTTCCGATAAAACGACCATGTTCATCTAATACCCTGTATATTTCTTGTAATGCTTTTTCTAAGTATTCATCAGGCACATGATGCAATACCGAAGAAGCGATCACCATATCAAAAGCTCCCGCTTCAAAGGGCAACGCCAATACGGACCCGACTCTAAAATCGCCGTCTGGATATTTTTTTTGCGCTTCTGCGATCATGCCGGGAGATAAATCTATCCCCACAAGACACCCTGGAGATTCTAACCTTTTTAGGTATTTCCATATCGACCCGGGGCCGCATCCGATGTCGAGTATCCGGTCCCCCTTTTGATAATTGTCTTTAATCACATCAAAGAATGACTCATCCCAACTATCCATAATAGGATGACCATGATAGTCGGTATCATATCTTTTGCTTATTATATCCTGAATTTCTCTTTCATGATTTTCAAAATCATGCAGTCGATTATTTTCCAAACTATTACTCACCCTCCAAGCAAGTGCTCTCCACTTGCTGCTTTATTCAATACGGATCGTCGCTCCAGCATCGAAAACGCCTGCAAACTTTTGTTCCCCTGATACAGAGAGAGTTTGTACATCGCGAATGATTTGAAGGACGGTAAAGCTGTTATCATTAAAGACTTGCGCAATACCGCCTCCTAAAAGATAATTTCCTAAGGCGATCTTGCAAGTGAAAGAAAAGGTGATTGTTTTTATTTCTCCCCGCTTGCCCGATACCAACGCGTTTTTCATGATAGAATCTAAACCAAATATCTCTATTCCCGTTTCCCTGCTGACTCTAAACCCTGCGCTCATATTACGAATGTCTTTATTAAATTTAATCTTCATTAAGACCGAATAAGACTCATTCATAATCAGCGTAGAAACAGGACGCCTGGCAGCGTCAACCATACCGAATTCTATGATCTCTGCATCTAATCTATTTTCTTCTTCTACGACAACCGGAGCAACGGTCTGACTATCAATACTCCTTACCTCAAGCCGGGGACCTTGCACCTCCCGCTTGGCTAAGGCATCCCTTTCAGCGGCCAACAGTTGCTCATACTTATAGCCGGCAATTCGCGTTTCACCGAAATACAGTGTCTCTCCATGGTGTAAAAGCAAGCAACGGGAGCATAGGTCGTACACAGTGCCCAGGCTATGGGAGACGAAGAAAAATGTGGCGCCCGAGTTCATCATATCCCGAATTCTGCTAAAGCATTTTTCTGCAAAGAGCGCATCGCCGGCGGCCAACGCTTCGTCAATGATCATGATCTCAGGTTTTACGCTGATGGCCGTGCTAAAGGTGAGTCTCGCCTGCATACCGCTCGAATACGTCTTAAAGGGTTGATCGATGAAATCACCCAGCTCGGAGAATTCGATGATCTCATCCAGTCTGTATTCTATTTCTTTTTTCGTCATACCAAGGCACATGCCGCCCATGATAATGTTTTCTCTTCCGGAGTATTCCGGATGAAAACCGGTGCCTAATTCTAAAATGGCGGTCACTCTTCCATTAACGAGGACGTCTCCCGATGTCTTTTCTAATGTCCCCGCCAATATCTTAAGTAAGGTGCTTTTACCCGCTCCATTTCTCCCAATGACACCTACTACTTCACCTTTTTTTACGTCAAATGATACATTTCTCAATGCCCAAAATTCTTGATGTTTCGGTTTTCGCAAGAAAACTTCCGTAAACATATCCGACGGCTTTTTGTATAGCTTAAACGCCTTGCTTAAGTCGTTTACTTTAATCGCCAGTTCAGTAATCATAGCACATCTCCAAAGTAATTCTTGACCTTTCTAAATAACCTGTAACCGAAGTAAAACATCCCGATCGAAATACAGGCGAAGATGAACCACGCCCAGGGATGTTCAAAGCCGCCGTAAAAAAGCGCGTCCTGGTATGCCCAGATGGTATAACTGAAGGGGTTTATATATAGTAAAGGCTTTAATAAATCAGGAACCCAGTCAGGTAAATAAAAGACTGGGATTAAATAGACACCAATAACAGTCAATACCTGCATAACATCTTTTATGTCTTTAAAATAGCAGCCAATTGCAGATAATATAAAGCCCAATCCTGTCATCATGAGAATTTGTAGAGAGAGTAACAGTGGTAAAAAAAGTATTGTCCAAGGTAATGTCTGAGTCTTGATAAGGATATACACGATGAGAAAGATCATGCCGATCAATTGGGAGATCAGCGTAGCAAATACCCCTTTAACGGGAAGCACCTCAACGGGAAAGACGACTTGCTTCACTAAGTTTGCACTGGAGTTGACGGCTACGCAGCTTTTAATCAATATTTCCTGAATGGCCATCCATGGAAGAAAACCGACAATGATATAGGCGGTATAGTCTAAAGGAATTTCCCTTGTGCCTCCAAATTTTATCTGAAATACGTAACTAAAGATGACTAAATAAACAGACAGCAACATCAACGGGTGAAAAACGGCCCAGGCCGCCCCAAAAATGGAACCGGCATACCGGTCATTGATCTCCCTTTTTGCCATTTGCCAGATTAATTCCCTATGGCGAAACAAAAGTGAAATAGCTTCCTGTCCGTACCATATAAATCCGCGATGACTGCCTCTAGCCATATAAATCTCCTTAACCTTCCACTGTGGGTTGCGCTGCGTCGATGTAATGCCGCTGTAACCATTCCGTTGACAAGAGGGACCAAATCAACAATCTGTGATTTCTTTGCCCTTTCATATGATCATCCAAGCAACGGCGCACAAACTCCTGTTCAAACCAAGGTCTCGATAGGGTCCGTGAATCGAGGAGGATCTCCCGGATATACTCCATCGACGGTCCCCGATACCAGTTCTCATCGGGGGCAGAGAAGCCTTGCTTCTTCTGTTTGGTGAACTCTTCCGGCAAGAATCTCTCCATGGCGTTGCGGAGCACAATTTTGCCGTCAACGGAGGCAAATTGTTTGCTGCGATCGGCTTGATTCAAACCAGCCAAATTGACTTTTAAGGAAGGGGACATCCCCCAGGCCAAATCGGCCAGGTCATTATCTAAAAAGGGCACTCGCGTTTCCATCCCGTGGGCCATACTGATCCGGTCTTCAACGATCAGCAATCCCTGCAGAAATGTCCGATATTCGAAACGGAGCGCCTGTTGAATCCTATCCTGATATGGATCACCCCATTGTGGCGCAGAAGGCATCTCCTCAAATACCCCACGGAAGATCTCGGGAAGCTCCGCCAAATGGCGTTGCAGATCGGCGGAAAACAATTGCGGGCTTTCTTCGGGCGATAACAGGCGGTGCCAGTAGCGGAAATACTGCTTCATGAAGTCATCCTGATTTTCCGCATCTAAAATAATCCGGTAACGCCAGGGATAGCCGCCAAACAGTTCATCGCCCCCCGTTCCCGCCAGGCATACCTTGACAAAACGGCTGGCCAGCTTGGCCACATACCAGTTTTGGTAACACATGCCGACACGAGGGTCTTCCAGGTGCCATGTTAACGACTCCATCGCAGCAGGCATATCGCCTGCGTGGAGCACCACATCGTAATGTTCTGTTTGCAGAAGATAGGACAATTTTTCCGCCGAGGGACGTTCGTCGAAACCCTGCTCCATCCCATTGACGTTGGTCAAATCAAAACCGCAGGTGAAGGTAGTCAACCGAGGAATAGCGCGACCGGCCAACGCCACGATTGATCCCGAATCCATGCCGCCTGAAAGATAGGCGCCGACGGGCACATCACTGATCAACTGCCGTTGCACGGCGCGGGAAAACCCTTCACCCACCCGCTCACGGGCTTCTTCAGGATCGCTGATCCGGGGAACGTCGGCATAGCCGGTATGAAAGGATGAAATGCGGGCGATTTTGCAGCCAGGCTTAACATAAATGACTTTGCCTGGTTCGAGGAGATGGATGTTTCGAAACAGCGTTTTGTCGCTAAAAATGTTTTGAAAGGTCATGTATTCGACCAACGCAGACGGATCGATGGAGGGCTCCACCAATCCGCTGCGCAGAATCGCTTTGATTTCACTGGCAAAGACGATGTAATCATCTGTCACTGCATAATAGAGCGGCTTTACGCCGAAACGATCTCTCGCCAAAATCAGCTCGTTTTCGAGCCGATCATACAGGGCGAAGGCAAACATCCCGTTGAGCCTGCTCAAAGCTTCAATCTTTTGCTCTTCCCAGAGATGCAACAACACTTCCGTATCGGTGCGGGTGCGAAAAACATGCCCTTTGCATTCCAGTTCCGATTTAAGTTCGGGAAAATTATAAATCTCCCCGTTGAAGATCACCCAATAACGGCGGTCCGAATTGGACATGGGTTGATGTCCGTAGTGAGTCAGATCGATGATCGATAAGCGACGGTGCCCCAACCCTACGGTGATGGGATGTCGCGCCAGTTCCTCCTGGGCGTAGTTGCCGCCAAAGACAGGGCGATTTTCATTGATGTGTTTAAAAGCGGGATCGGTGAAGCTGCACCAATACCCGCCCTCACCGTTTTGCCGTTCCCCCAGCCGAAAGAAGGTATAGCCGGCGTCATCCGGTCCCCGGTGAGCCATCACATCACACATCGCCTTTACCCGGGCAGGCGCAAAGGGTTTCCCCGTCAGACTGACAATGCCTGCAATTCCACACATACAATCTACCTTCTTTACTCAGCCGAGGGGGGCTTTACCCGCGCTTGCGCCGGGCCTCAACCGCCTCTTTGTGGTTATTTCGCCAATCGATCAGGCTCTGCATTCCTTCACGGAGATCGATAGACCAGCGGTAACCCAGGTCCCGCTCGGCGGCTTTGATGCAACCAAGCCGGTTGGTGACAAAGGTCTGTCCCGCAGGTTCATATTTGATGCCCAAATCAGAACCGCTCAGTTCAAGCAGCAGTTCGGCCAGTTCTTTGATCGATGTTTTGACGCCGCGACCGACATTGTAAAAACCGAAGGGCACATCCCCCTTCAAGGCGCAGACATTGGCCCGGGCGCAATCACGGACGTGAACGAAGTCATAAGCTTGAGAGCCGTCGCCGTATACCTGCGGCTGAATCCCCCGGTCGATGCAATCGAGGATCTTCATCATGACGGCGATATAGGCGCCCTTGTAATCCTGCCGCGGTCCATAGACGTTCATGTAGCGCAGCCCCACAGCCTCGAGTCCGTACCGCTTGGTGTACGCTTTCAGCATGTGTTCGCCGGCGATTTTCGAAGCCCCATAAAAGGTCCAGTTGTTATAGGGATGATCTTCGGTCATCGGTTCTTCCACCGCATCGCCGTAGACACTGGCCGAACTGGAGTAGACCAGGCGTTTGACCTTGTTTTTCACACATGATTGCAGCACATTGAAGGTGCCGCGGATATTGACTTCAAAAGCGGATTGGGGGAACTCGTGGCAATGGAGCAGCCAGAGCGCCGCCAGATGAACAACGGCGTCACAGCCCTCTGTCGCCTTGTCCAGCAGGTCGGGCTGGCAAACGTCGCCGCCCAGTTCAAAGATGCGGCAACGGCTGTCTTTCAGTGCTTCGCTGAGGTTGTCGGCGGTGCCTCGGGAAAAATTGTCATAGACGACAACTTCGCGAACTGGCTCTTTGAGAATTTCCTCCACCACATGGGATCCGATCAAACCGGCGCCACCGATAACCAGTACCTTTTTATCCTTCAAATCCAATTCCATTTCCTCCTACCCTGTTTTCTTCGAGCGCCTCCACAATGCGCTGGGCCGCTTGTCCATCACCGAACCCTACCACCGGTATCTGCTGCTTTTCCCGGTCCATACAGGCTTGAAACTCGGCGCAGATCCGTTCCTGTTGGGCGCCGCACAGCACGTTCGCGCCTGACTCGACCGTTTCCACCCATTCTGTCTCATCGCGGACCGTCAGACAGGGAACGCCCATGAAGTAGGCCTCTTTTTGCACCCCGCCGCTGTCGGTGACGATCACCCGGGCGTTCGCTTCCATCTCAATCATCTGCATGTATGACAGCGGTTCGATCAGGCGGACATTCAAGGGGACGACGATGCCATACTTTTGTATATACTGCCTGGTGCGCGGGTGAACAGCCAGGAGCACGGGCAGCCTTTGACCGATCTCACCAAAAGCGGAAAAGATCGCGCTCAGGCGCTCGGCGGAATCAGCGTTCTCCGCCCGGTGAACCGTTGCCAATACATACTGTTCCGGCAGTATCTCCAAGGAGCGGAGAGTGGCCAACGATGGATCGATTCGCTGCCGGTAGTACAGCAGGCAGTCGTACATGACATCCCCGATGTCGATAACCCCTTCCCGAATCCCTTCGGCCAACAGGTTCTTAACGGACACCGCTGTCGGACAGAACAACAGCGATGAGACATGATCCGTTAAGACCCGGTTGACTTCCTCAGGCATCCGCCGGTTAAAGCTGCGAAGTCCGGCCTCCACATGAGCCACCGGGATGTGCAGCTTGGCTGCGGCGAGGGCGCCGGCCAGGGTGGAATTGGTATCGCCGTAGACGAGCACCCAGTCGGGTTTCTCCTGCTGGAGCACTTCTTCCACCGTTTCCAGCATCCGGCCTGTCTGTTTTCCCTGCGGTCCCGACCCGATGCCCAGGTGGTAATCGGGCTTGGGTATGCTCAACTCTTTAAAGAAGACATCGCTCATGTTCTGATCATAGTGCTGGCCCGTGTGGACAAGCACTTCCCGGAGCCGGGTTTCCGGCTTGATCTCATTTCTTCGCTCAATGGCCCTGGATACGGCGGCTGCCTTGATAAACTGCGGGCGCGCTCCCACAATCGTCACTATCTTCACGGAGTCCCTACCTCACTTCGAGCACATGCGCCACCGCTCGTTAACCCTGAACATCGATGACCGGCGTCTCGCCACAGGTGGCGCAGGCCCGCCCTGCATCCACCCGCTCCCCGCACCGGCAAACCCATCCGATCTGCCGAGCCGGATTGCCGACGACGAGGGCGTGGGGAGGCACATGCTTCGTTACCACGGCGCCGGCGCCGACGAAGGCATACTCGCCGATCTCCACCCCGCATACTACCGTCGCGTTGGCGCCGATGGAACATCCCCGGCGCAACCGTGTCGTCAAGTACTGATCCCGCCGGGAAACGTGACTGCGCGGGTTTTTCACATTCGTGAAGACCATGGAAGGACCGAGGAAGACATCATCCTCACAAATGACACCCGTGTATACAGATACATTGTTCTGAATCTTGACGTTGTTGCCGAGAACCACATCGGGAGAGATGACCACGTTTTGGCCGATATTGCACTTTTCCCCCACCGTGGCGCCGGTCATCACGTGAGAGAAATGCCAGATTTTCGTCCCCGCGCCGATCCGGCATCCCTGATCAACGACCGCCGTCGCGTGAGCAAAGTAACCCTTATCGTCCTCAGCGATCTCCCCGACCGGCTGCCACTCCCCATTGCGTTCAAGCGATGCCTGGCAGGCATGAAGCATTTGCAGCACCCGGAGGCCTTCATCACCGTCGGTTACCGGATTCGCGCGGCTGGCGACGCAATCCAGGAAATGCTGGCATTCCCGCTTCAGCGGCTCTCCCGTCTCATAGGCCACAGGCTGTCCATCCTGGGGGTTCGGTTGTGGAAGCAATCCGTTCCATCTGACCGGCTCCGGATAGTAGAGCAGTTTGTTCTCCTTCTTCTGATCATCGAACAGCAGCATCCCTCGATCGCCGGCAATCACCAGGCGTTGTTCCTTAAAGGGATGGAGCCAACTGGTGAAGATGTGCGCCACCTTGCCGGAGGCGTAACGAAAAATCGTCTGTGTCGTATCATGAATGTTGTCTAGCAGTGTGGCCTGACCGGTGCAAGACACCGTCTCGGGAATCCCGCCGAGCAGCGCCGTCACGACAGAGATATCATGAGGGGCAAAGCTCCAGAGCACGTTTTCTTCGCTTCGAAATTTACCGAGATTCAGGCGGTGGGAGTAGATGTAGTGGACCTTGCCCAGCTTGCCTTCAGCCAACAATCCTTTGATCGCGGCGACGGCCGGATGATAATGCAGCAGATGCCCGACCATCAGCACCCGGCCCCGTTGTTTCGCCAGATCGCAAAGCTCGCGTCCTTGCTTCAAGGACAGGCATAAGGGCTTTTCCACGAAAACATCCTTGCCGCTAACGAGGGCCTCCTTGGCCAGCCCATAGTGCGCGCCTGCCGGCGTGGCGATGACGACGCCGGCAATCTCCGGATCAGACCAAACATCTTCAGGATTGTCTGTCGTTTGGATCCCAGGGTATTGTTCCTGCATGGACTGGCGCGTTTGCAGCGATGCGTCGCACACCGTCTTCAAAGCTCCCATTTGGTAGAAATTGCGGACAAGATTCTTGCCCCAGTAGCCCGCGCCAATAACCGCTATTGTACTCATATCCATCCCCATCAAACGTAAATGCTATTTTGAATAGAAAGAATCAATGGCCCCCACCACATGGTCCTGCATCTCCTGCGTCAGCTCAGGGTAGATGGGAAGGGCCAATGTTTCCGCCGCAGCCTTGTCGGATTCCGGGAAGGCTTCCGCCGGATAAGCCAGATCGGCGAAACAGATCTGCCGGTGGAAGGGAACCGGATAGTAGATCTCCGTTCCCACACCGTTGTCTTTCAAGTACTCCTTCAACTCGTCCCGCCGGTCAACGCGAATGACAAATTGGTTGTATATGTGCGAATGGGGAACAAGACCGTCATAGACGTCAACAGGCAACTGAATCCAGCCGTCTGACACGGCCTTTGTCTGTTGTAACATTTCGCGGTAACGGGCGGCATTGCGCCGGCGGTTGGCGTGCCATTGGTCTAGCAAGGGCAGTTTCACCGACAGCACTGCTGCCTGCAAGGCGTCTAACCGGAAGTTTCCACCGATGATGGCGTGATAGTACTTGGGACGGGAGCCATGGGCGCGCAAAATTCGGATCTTCTCTGCCAATGCGTCGCTTTGCGTAGTCACGAGGCCGCCGTCACCGAAACACCCCAGGTTTTTGCTCGGAAAAAAGCTGAAGCACCCCATATCTCCGATGGCGCCGACACACAAGCCCTGGGGATGACCGTCTACAGGATAGCGAACGCCGATCGCCTGTGCGGCGTCTTCGATCACCGCCAAAGACGTTTCGGCTGCCAAGGCCATGATGGCCTTCATATCGGCGCTTTGTCCATAAAGGTGAACAGGGATGATCGCCTTCGGCCGATATCCGGCGCTTTTCGCCATTTCAATGGCCGCTCTGGCCGATTCCACATCCATGTTATAGGTGACCGGGTTGATATCGGTAAAGAACGGACGCGCTCCCAAGCGGGACACAGCGCCGGCGGTGGCGAAAAAGGAAAAGTCTGTGGTGATCACGGCGTCGCCCGGGCCGATACCGCAGGCCATCAATGCCACCAGAAGCGCGTCCGTGCCGGAAGATACACCGATCGCATGTTTGACGCCCAGATAAGCGGCAGCCTCCTTTTCAAAGGCCTCCACTTTTGGTCCCATAATAAAACCGCAGGAATCGACCACTTCTTCCACAGCAGCCATCAATTCGGCTTTCAAGGGCGCGTTATGCGCTTTCAAGTCCAACAGTGGCACTCTCATCGTTTCAAAATCGTTCCCTTCTGTCAGATTACAATTTATGATACTTTCCTTCAGGTAGCAGCAAGCCCTTGCGGGTCACAATATTCCGCGTGTCGAAGACAGCAGCGACGCCTTCGCAGATCTTTTCGTAATCGACATTGCTGTGATCGGTCGTGATAATGCACAGGTCGATCTTCTCCAACTCTTCCTTGGCGATGTCGATGGACCCATACCGGCCCGTTCCTGTTTTTACCATATCAACCCATGGATCATGATAAAAAACATCGGCGCCCAGGCGGATGAACTCGTCAAAGATCTCCAGGGCCGGCGATTCCCTCCAATCATCGATATCCGCCTTATAGGCCATACCGAGAAGCAGGATGCGCGCCCCTTTTACCGCCTTCGCCTGCTCGTTCAGGATACGCATGCTTTGTTGAACGACATAATGAGGCATTTGACGGTTTATATCACCGGCCGTTTCAATCAACCGGGTCTGCAACCCGAACTCTTTCGCTTTGTAAGTGAGATAGAAGGGATCTATGGGAATACAGTGCCCTCCCAGACCGGGCCCGGGGTAGAAGGCCATAAAACCGTACGGTTTGGTCTTAGCCGCCTCGATGACTTCCCAGATGTCGATCCGCATCTGTTTGCACAAAACAGCCATCTCATTCACCAAGCCGATGTTGACGAGCCGGAAGATATTTTCCAGCAGCTTTTCCATTTCGGCGACGCGGGGCGAACTGACCGTAAATACGGGCGCGTCCAGGACAGACTTATAGAAGAGGGACGCCGCCGCCGAGCAGTTCTCAGTAACTCCGCCGATGATCTTCGGTGTATTCCCGGTTTTATAGCGTTCATTGCCGGGGTCGACACGCTCAGGGGAAAAGGCAAGAAAAAAGTCTTCCCCGCAAACCCGGGAGACTTGGTTTATTCTTTCCGTGGCGTTCAATGAATCTATCGGTTCATCCCATTTGCCTTCCAGAATGGGCTGAATGATCTCTTCCGTGGTTCCAGGATAAGTGGTGCTTTCAAGGATGACTAGCGCGCCAGGTTTCATCCGGGAGGCGATCGCCTTGCCGGAAGCGATGACATAGCGCAAATCGGGCTGTTGATGCACATCCAGGGGGGTCGGAACGCAGATGACGATGACATCCATATCCGATATCAAGTCAAAATCGGTCGTAGCGCGCAAATACCCCGATTGGACCAATTCCTCCAAACGGGCGCCTACCACATCGCCGATATAGTTCATTCCCTCGTTGACCTGTCTGACCCGGGAATCCTGCACATCAAAGCCCATTACCTTAAAGCCTTTTCCAGCGATTACGACAGCCAGCGGTAATCCTACATAACCCAAACCGATGATGCCTATGGAAGCCGTCCTGTTCTGGATAGCCGTTTTTATATCCTCTACGGAACTAGACACTCGTCTTCCTCCTAACCAGTTAAAGTCATTCGGCTTTACTATATTTCGAAAGAGCACTGGGTTAGTGAAAGCCCCATCAAGAATTGGGCTGCAAACCATCTCCCCACAATATCAGGCCGCCTTCAGCGATCAACTGCGGCGCCAGGTTTGCATACTCTTCCTGATTCAGAACGACTGTACGAATTCTTCGCTGAAGAACCGTCTCCGCCTTAATCACCAGCTTTTCGAGATATGCCAGGTCCACATGACCGACGATGATCAGTTCAATGACGCCGGAGTCTATCCCCCGCGCGCAATCCCCCACAAGCATCGCCATGTTCAATTGCCCCAGATTGGCCACTATCTCATCGATAATCCGGTTTAAACCCAGTGTCTTTTTCACAATTGAGTTAATTTCCGGAAATAAGGGGTGGTTGCGATTGGCGGCATACAGCTTGTGACGTCCGTCCATTCGCGAGACTAGCAACCGAGCTTCTTCAAGGCGATTCAGTTCAACCCGAACCCCATTCGTCGATTCGCCTAATTCCGCAGCAAGCTTACGGAGATACGAGGAATGGTCAGGATTGAGAAAAAAGCGCATCAGAAGCTGTAATCTGGTTTTAGACGTGATCAAAGAGTCGAGCACTGCCTCACCATCTCAGCCGAAGTATATTGAGTATTTTTTTTACTCGTTTTTTAATTCGACATCGTTCGAGAAATCCCTTTGTCACAGCTCGATACTTTACATCGCCTTATCCCTCTGCATGACCACCTTGATCGTCTTGATCAGCAGGATCAGATCGCTTACCGGTCCGCGGCGCCTGGAATAAAAAAGGTCGTAAATCAATTTTTCTTCCGCTTTAGATGAGTACCGGCCATAGATCTGCGCCATCCCGGTTATCCCAGGCGGTATCAGATGACGCAACTCATACTCGGGAATTTCCTCAGAAAACTCCCGCACAAAATTGGGACGTTCCGGTCTCGGACCAACCAGGCTCATTTCTCCCTTAATCACATTAAAAAGTTGCGGGAGTTCATCCATTCGCCAGCGTCGCAAATAAGCGCCCACCCGCGTAAGGCGCGGGTCTTTCTCCGTCGCCAGCGTCGGACCCGTTTCTTTTTCCGCGTCAGGGATCATGGTCCGAAATTTATAGATCCGGAATGTTTTTCCTCGCAAGGAGATTCTATCCTGCGAATACAAGATGGGCGACCCTGAGTCCAGCCAGATCGCGGTCGCAATCAATGCCATGAGCGCCAAGCCCGGGATCAAAGCGACCAGCGCCAGGCTTAGGTCAAAGATCCGCTTCGCGATATCGCTGAACCGGCTTTCCACGATGCCAGGGGATACTTCGATATACACCCGGCCATCCCGTGAAATCAGCGTCCCTCCATGCAACAAGATATCGGCGGGAGTCGCTTCGACGCGCAAGGTTTTGTATCTCTTCAACGCCTCTACGATCGCCTGCTTGCGAAGATTCATGTCCTGGAAATCCTGCACAACGGCCGATTCGGCGCCATCGGCGTTTATCCCACCGGCTGGGCATCTCAGGCAATCCGCCGCGATTGGATTTTCCTGAGCAACTGCGATCTCATTGACAATGGCGCGACAGCGTTCCACATGCTCATTCCATAGTTCTTGTGTAATGACATGCGGATTCTCTCGCTTCTTGTACAACAACCGAAAAAAAATAAATCGAGAACAATAAAAATACAGGGTCAGCACAACGCCAAACATCAACAAGATGCTGCGTGGAAAGGCAAAATACCGCAAGAAATAACTCGCGCCGCCGGAAATGATCACCGTGAGCACAGAGGCAATCGCGGCTGATAAAAAAATATTATAGCGCGAAAAGGACCCCTCCGTATGGTAGAGGTCCATCAACAAGGCCGATGCGACAACAGACAGGCATAACCACGGAAAGGTCCCTATAATCGCCTCATAGTTTTCTCTCTGCAGGGATTCAGGAAAAAGACAACTCGCCACGACATACAGCAACAGCATGGTGGCGATCAGGTCACTGACAAACAGGCTGATCCCCTTTTTCCTTGGTTGAAGAAACGTCCACATTTTGCCTATCCCCTGACTTCCCGGAACTTGTTTGTACTACATTATGATTTCGTCAGACCGAGACGAAGAAGTGTCGAATAGGCAGCCTCCACATCAGGACCCGCCTTACGGGCGCTCTCCACTAAGCCCTTGCCAGAGGCGTCGCCCAGCTTGTCCAATGTCAAGCCCAGCCACAGCGTAGCCTCAGCCTTGAGGCGGTCGTCGCCTTCCCGGCTGGCGCGGATGAAATTCTCCTTGGCCTCTGCCCACTTGCCTTGCAGGAAGTAGGCTTCACCTGAGTTTAAGGCCAACCGGGGCGTGACGACCATGTCCGGCGGATGGCGCCACATTTTCGCCAGTTCAGGCGGCAGCGCGCTTTTTTTGTGCGGCGGCTCCGCACAGATGACAAGGATGCGCTGCAGCTTCGGCTCTACCGCTTTGTCCGGTTGATTCCCATCGTTCACGTTGTTGTTGGTTGCCCGGCCCATCTCCTGAAGGACCGCGCTCAGGTAAATGCCGGAGGCCTCTTCATAGGCATATACCAGCCAGGGTTGCAAGGTCAAAGCCTTTTCAGCTTCTTCAGTCGCTTTTTCCGGCTGACCGAACTGCAGGAACAGCCGCGCCTGTTGAAAACGCGTTTTCCCGTCGTATGGGTTGTTCTCAACAGCTTTCCGCGCCGACTCGATGGCCTGGGACGCCACATAGGCTCGCGCTTGGGGGTCGCTGTTCAAGGAAACGTTGGCCGCCAGCAGGTTCGCCCGTTCCAACAGATAGGTTGAATTCCAGCGGTCCCATTCGATGGCCGCCGTGATCCGCTCAACGGCAGCCTTCCCGTTTCCCTGGCGATAAGCCGCTTCATAAGCGTCCACTTCAGACAATCCGTTGCGAAGCATAAAGGTCAAGCCGGCGAGCGGCAGAGAAGCTATCGCCAAGACTGCCGCAATAAGCACGGACGGCACAAGCACCGGTCCTCGCTTCCGCCCAGCCCTCTCTCTCTCTAATCGCTTGCCAAGGGCGCCTTTTTCTTGGCTCAAGTCTTTTTCCTCAGACGGGGAACCGGATCCTATCCACAATCGACTGACGCCAAAAGCCAGTTCAAATTCCTTATGGGCAAACAGGCCGAACAACGCCCACATCAGCAAACTGACGGCGCTCAAGGACAGGTTGAAATCCAGGCAGGAGTGGATCCCCAAAGTAAGAACCGCCGTTCCGATCGTCCAGGCTTCAGCCCGCGCCCCATCAAGTTTGCGCCTGCGCAATGAATCGATCATCCCGAAAACGACCGCCAGGAATGGAATCCCAAAGGCGAGGAGTCCCAGCGCGCCCGTTTCCACGAAAACCTGCATGAAATGATTGTGCACTTCTGTCGTGTGATAGAGAGACGACTGGAAGGCGCGGTAGGCGAATTTCCAACCGCCGCCGCCCCATCCCGTCAGCGGGCGCTCCAGGCCCATCTTTGCCGCGTCCGATGCAAAAAGCAGCCGCTCTTTGAAATCGATGTTCTCTAGGCTGATAGTCTGCAAACGCTCCAGAGAAGTCCCTGCCCCGTCGGATGGGGCGGAGACGGCTCCAAACGCCCCCGCCGTTGCCGCCGGCTGAGCGCCTTTTTGCAAAACCATATAGCCTGCTGCGACGGCGATCAGCAGAATGAGAATACCGGCAGCCGTCAATATTCGTTTTTTCCCGCCTAAACCGCGACCGGTGCTGACACCTGCATGATCGGCAGCCGTCGTCTTCGCCGGTTGGTTGGAGCGCCGACTCCAGAAGCCCCAGCCCCCAGCGACTGCAGCAGCGGCGGCTAGCGTGACGATGAAGCCCGTTGTGTTCGTCTCACCGGGTTGGGCCAGAGGAAACACGGTAAGGTTCAACAAGGCCAAGGCGACAGCGATCTCAAGGCCCAGCAAGGCCAGCGTTTTTCGCTTATGCTGTTGTCCCGCCAGAAACAACAGCAGCAAGAAGGGTGTCAATGCCAAAACCCCGCGGCTCTGGCTGCCCAAAATCCCCAACATCATGATGAAGCCCAAGCCCGCCAAGCCGCCGGCGAAGATGGGGTTGCGGGAATGAGAAGCGCCATGTGCCGCGAGCAAAAAGGTTACCGTCAGGTATGCCGCCATCGTGTTCGGGTATTGCAAGGTCGAGCAGAGGCGTCCGCTGACCAAGGCGCCGTTAAGGTGCAATAACCCTTGGGCGTTCAAAATCCCGATCAGGGAAACGGCGGCGCCGGCCAAAGAAAAGGCTGTAAAGGCATACTGGTAAAACCGGTTTTCCGGCTCGCCATCCTTTGCCTTCGCTTGGGAAAGCAGCCATGAACCGGCCAGGATATAAAATAGGAGAAAGACGATCAAGTAGTCAAGATGTCGCAACCAAGCAAAAAGGGCCTCCCGCGTATTTACGCCCGTAAAAAAGCCAATCCCGTATAAGAGCGCCAGCAGAACAAGACATACAAAATAGACAGAATACCGTGGTTGGCGCGAGGCCAACCTGCCCAGTCCCCCATCAAGCGCCCATAAGCCGACAAAGAAAAGGGCGGAAAAAGCCGCTATGTAGTGGTGAATTCCCATCTCCGACTCAAAAAACAAGCCCCGAAAAAAGGGCGCCAAGGCGACAAGTCCAAATGCGATTGCTGCTGAAACCGTATAAATCGTCCGGCTTTGGTCAAGCTGATTACCCTTTGCCATTACGACCCTCTTTTCTTTTTCTGTTTTACGATTGTTCTCCAGGAAATCAAAATAATAGACGCTAATTGACTCTTTTCTCCGAATCCCTGTTGCTTTCCTTCCGGTCAGGACTTTTTTTTACTGGAAGAAACGAAAGAATCATCCTGTAAATAAGAAGACGCCCTCGCACACTCTGCGACGGCGTCTCTCCTTTAGTTTTTCGGGAAAATCCGCATCTGCTGATTGTCACCGTACGTCACATAGAGCTCAAACTGGTCTTTCAGCACTTTCTCAACATACAAGACCCGGCCGCTCTTGGGCGCCAGCAACCCGATGTTGGCCGACACGCTGTCCGAACCGACGGCCACTGAGCCGTCTTTCGATTTCAGGACGGCTGACCCGTCTTGGCTGCGAACAGAGATGACCAGGTTCTTCACCGCATCGGGTGACACGTTCCGGATCTCGAAGGGGGTTTCCTTCGTTTCCCGGTTAGATGAACCGACAGAAACCTCAAAGGGAGAAATCTCATAGCTGTTGACGATGGCCAGTTTGTCCTCTTGCACCGGGATGGAGACGACGCCCAGTTCCTTCCCCGATGTGGCTGCCGGTTTCCCGCAGCCGTATAAAAGAGCCGGAAGAATAACCATGATTCCCGCCATCATGAGCCAACGCCGCTTGCCTTGAATCATATCCATTACTGCTTCCCCTCCACCTGTGATCAGAACAATCGATCTGTGACGAGAACACTCGATTGTGATGTTTCCATCATCAGACCAAGGTTTATTTTACTGGAGTGTTTCCGACAATGCAAACCCAATTTCGGGGAAATGAGGCGAATGAGCTTTGACCAGGAGACTTCTATCTACAAAAAAAGACCGGCGGAACAACCGCCGGCGACGCTCAGGAATGTATATCCCCCTGTATATTCCCCTACGCCGTGTAGATGGCAAGGGTTCGCGTATCCGGGTTATACTCCATACGGATGTTGAATCCTTCCTTGAACAGGGCTGCCGGGACCATCATTCTTCCCGATGGCTCGTCGCGGTAGACGGGAGTATTCAGGAGGACAGGACCATTGTTGGTGTAGGCTGTGGCGGAACCGGCTGTCACCGTAATGTGGCGTTCTCCTCGGAGAAGTGTCGCCGCCTGGGCGTTTTCGTCCCATTCCAGGGTTGCCCCGAGGAGTTCAGCCATCCGGCGCGCCGGCGCCAGAATCTGACCGTTTTCCAACCGGGCGTTTTCCAGCCCGTCGGGGCTGTCGACGGGGTTTCCGTCGACGATCACCTGGATGGGATTGTAGACGGTGATCTTTTGCAGCGTTCGGTGCTGCGCCCCCTGCTCAGTTTCAACGACCAGGGAGATCCAGTGCTCGCCGGGCCCATTGAATACGTGCTCAACGCTCTTGCCGGAGCCGATGATGTTTTCGGTGAAGGGCTCAGCGCCGCCGGACTCGATCCGCCAGGACCAGGAACGCAAAGCGCCGGTGGGGCTGGTGGAAGCGCCACCATCGAGGCGAAGCTTCAATGGCGCCGGTCCGCTTGCCGGTTTCGCGGCGATCCGCCCAGTCGGCAATGCCAGGCGTTCATCGGGGTTCTGCACATTCCGGTCAATCAGGCGAGCGTTGGTAAAGTGACGTTCCGCTTCCGCCTTGTTCCCCTCTTTCAGCAACACCCGCCCGAGCCCCAAAGGCGCGCGGGCATCCCGTTGGTCCTGCACCTGGGCGTTGCGAAAAGCTTCCCGGGCTTCCAGGAGCCGGTTTTGGCGAAGCTGAGCCTCGCCGATGCCGATCCATCCGTCGGCGTTGTTGTTTCCGGCGCGGGAGTCGACTTGGCGCAGCCGTTGAAACAACTGTTCCGCCTCCATGAAGCGTCCCTCATTCAGGGCGACCCATCCCTTCCCGCGCACAGCCCGGCGTTCATTCGGATTGAGGCGGAGCGCAGCGTCATAGCAGGCGTCGGCTTTCCAGTCGTGGAGCATGCCGTAATAGGCGTCTCCCAACAACACCCATGCTTCCGCTGACGCGGGGTTCGCCCTTGTCGCCGATTTCAGCATGTTTTCCGCCTTCGCCCAGTTCTTCGTCGAAAGGGCGAACCTGCCATATCCGAGCAGGCCGTCGATATCCTGGGGAGCGAGACGGAGCGCCTCTGCGAAGGCTTTTTCAGCCCCATCGGCTTGCCCTAGGGCGAGGAGGGCTTCTCCAACCCCCAGATGGGCAGCCGGGCGTTCGGGCAATAAGGCGATCGCCCGTTGAAAGGCTTCCAGGGCAGGCTGGTGTTTACCCAGCATCATCAATGTCTTGCCGAGCTTGACGAAGGTTTGCCAGCGGTCGGCGATCCAACGCCGTGTCCGGTCAGGATTGGGCACGCCGGGCTTGCCCTGATCTCCCTTCAACGCCTCCAGGTACCAGTTCTGGGCCATCTCCGCCTTCCCTTGTTTCCGGTAGAAATCGCCCAGCAGGAGCATGGACTCCACATCAAAACGGTTCATCGCCAATGCCTGATTATACTCATAGGAGGCTTGATCGTACTTTTTCTGACCCTCGAGGGCGATACCCAGCCCCTTGTGAACCGCCGGTGTGCTGAGGCCGAAACGCAGGGCGTCGCGCAACACCGCCTCGGCCCGGTCATAGCCTCCATTGGCGGCATAGTGCTTCGCCAGTTCCACGTAGACGGTCTCCTCGTAAAGGGCTTCCTTCAATCCGCGCTTCAGCCAGACCAGCGCTGATTCCGGATCGCCCTTCGAAAAGTAGCAGCGGGCGATCCCGGCGTAGGCCGATTGGGGTCCTTGCCACTCGAGGGAGCGCCGGTAGGCCGTCAATGCCTCGTCGACTCGTCCGAGATAATGAAGCAAGTCGCCTAGGGCGTTGTAGTAGCGCCCGTCTTGCTTGAATGCAATCGCCGAAGCAAAGGCTTTTTCCGCCTGATCGTATTTTCCCTGTTCGAAATAAACGCGTCCAACGCCATAGTAGGCGTCGGCCAACTGCGGCTCCAGTTCCAAGGCCTTCTGAAAGGACTCCTCTGCTTCCCTGATCCGCATCTGATCGACGAAGTTCAAGCCTTGCCCGCAATAGACCTCCGCCTGAGTCGGCACGGCGGCGACTGACATGGAGGGATGCAAGCCGAGCATTCCCATCAGTATGAGCGGGAGAAAGGCGGCGACGATCCATTGAATGCGGCGACTGCTGTGACGCAAGGTCCTGCTGGTCATTGTCATACCCTCCATTATTCGGCGAACGCCTGCGCTAGTTCTTCAGTATGTATACCGTCCGGGTCACATCATCCCATGACACCTTCACGCCAAAAGCGTCGGCAACGAGCCGCAAGGGAACAAAGGTCGTGCCGTCAACTGATTCGGGGCTTAAACCGTCGGGCTTCTCTTCCACGATGGTCTTGCCGTTTTTCACCATCTTGGATTTTCCCATCCAGAGGGACACTTTCTCCATGTTTCGCGCCAGGTCGATCCTGGATTCCGCAGCGTCCCAATAGGGGATGCAACCCAGCGCCTGCGCAACGGAGCGCAAGGGAACCATCAATCGACCATCCTTGAGAAAAGGCTCGTTAGGAGAAAGGAGGACCTCATAATCGACCATCATGCGGATCTTATCGCTGGCCATGTCGCTCAGGCCCGCCTCTTTGTCATAGGTCCAGAGCAAGGCGTAACGACCACCGCCAAAGGTGGTGTCGGCCTCGACAGCGCCGGCGGCGCCATTCCAAAAGATCCGCGACGGCAGCTCCCGCCACTGGTTTTTCTGTTCATCCCAACGACCGATGCGGAAATAGCCGATAGGCAATTCCGTGTTCATGCGGCTGGCTCGCTTAAAGTCCACCTCATCAAAGGGAAAGACCAGGCGGAGCGGTTTGGCCGACAGGGTCTCCACCTTTTGCTTATTCCGGTTCGTGACGAGCAGATCGACCACTCGCGTCACATAGTAGGTGTCAACAGGCGTAAGCCGTTCGGGGGCTACCTTGTCAATCTCGACACGCAGGGAGAGATCATTCGCCTTCTCCGGGAACTGCGCTTTGAAGGGGGGATCGGCGCTCTCACAGGAAGTGGCCGAACTGCCGATGTTATACACATTTTCAGCCATGGCCGGTGTGCCCGTCAAACCCAGCAAGAGCGAACCGAGCAGCGCCGCAGAGACGTAAGTGTGAACCCGCTTCATCAAGATCCTTCCTCCTCAAGTTCGTTTATTTCTATTTCGTATTGATTATACCACAGCGGTTCTTTTTTTCCTGCTTTTTGCCACAAGCGCTCTTTGACAAACCGCTGATAATTAAAAAGGAACCTGAAGGAATTCTCCTTCAGGTTCCTCGGGCCAGACCCGAAATTACTTCAGGCCGACAGTTTGGGTGGCTTCGTCCCAGGTGGGGGTGGCGCCGAAACGCTCAGCGATCCAGCGAACAGGCAGCATGACGCGGCCGGATTCGGACAGTTCGGGAGCGATATCCATGGTGATGCCAGCGCCGTTGATGACGAGGGTCTTGCTGCCGATGGCAACTTGCAGAACCTTGTCACCTTTGATCAGGGTAGCGGTTTGCTTGTCGCCATCCCAGACGATGTTGGCGGCGTCGATGCCCAGAGCTTCAGCTACATAGCGGACAGGCACGAAGGTGCGGCCTTCTTTGATGTAGGGAGCTTGGTCCATGGTCTTTTCAACACCGTTGATGGTGTACTTGGTGTCGTTGACTTTGAAAGCGGCAGCCACTTTCAGGTCTTGGGGAGCGGGGGTGACAACCTTGGCAACGACAGCGGTGGTCACGGTGGAGGAAGCGAAGGGCTTCTGGATGGTGGCGTTGGCAACCATTTCGCAAGTAGCGGTAGCGTTGCCTTTGACCTTCATGACCAGGTCGCCTTCGGGAACGGTGCGGTCAACGCGCAGTTTGATGTTGCTGACTTTGATCTTGGAGGGGGTGGAGCTGGTGGACTTGACCTTGACGACAGCGTACTTGGTTTGGTCGCTGGCGTCGGTGGCGGTGGTGGCGGAGTCAGCCATCAGAACGGCGTCGCCTTCGACGACTTCGAACTTCGGCGTGGAGGTGTAGTCAACACCGGCGGGAACATAGAGGCGCAGTTCGTTGAAGGTGGTGTTGCCGACGCCGAGAACGTTGTCGGTCTTGCTCATGAGGGCTTCTTTGAAGTTTTCGGTGACGATCACGTCGGAAGCGACTTGGTCGTTCAGACCGATCTTGACTTCGGGAGCAGCGTCAGCCTTCAAGGAGACAGGCAGAACAGCTTTGCCGAAGACGAAGTTGCCGCTGATGCCGGCGCTGCCGCCGACTTCGATTTTAACGTCGCCGGAGAAGCCAGGGGCCAGTTCCAGTTCGGTCTTTTCAAAGACCAGTTTGCCGCGCTTGTTGCCGGTGGAAGGCGCGTTGATGGTGGCCTTGGCGATGCGGCGCTCGGAGTCGATGATCTCCCAGTTGCCCAGAGCCAGGTTGTTGGCGTCGGAGTCAGCCGAGGAGATGGAGATGCCGGCGACAGTCGGGTTGCCAGCGCCAGGGATGGCGGTGGTGTGCCAACGGACGTTTTCAGGCAGGGTCAGGGTGACGGTGCGGTTGGTGACGAGGCTGCCGACCAGGTCTTCTTCGATGACGAACTTGCCAGCGACGGCGTCTTTACGGCCGGCGATGAGGGTGGGAGCGTCGCCGAAGGCCTTGATGCTGGCGCCGAATTGACCATAGCGGCCGATCACCAGGCTGGTGGGGGTGCTGGAGGTCTTGCCGCTGATGTCGACGGTCACGTCGCCGGCTTTGGCGGTGGACTCGTCAACAGCGATGCCGAGACCGGTCAGGGCAAAGTAGACGGCGCTGTTGGACTGGGTGGCGGGGGCGGTGAAGGCCACGCCGACTTGCAGGGTGCGGTTGGAGTCGGTCAGACCTTGGATGGTGACGGTCGTGTTGCCGTCAGCCCAGATCTGGGGAACACCGGTGTTGGCAACGATGTTGCCGGTCCAGGTGAAGCCGGGGGGCAGTTTCAGTTTGATGGAGTCGGTGCCGCTCTTCAGGGAGCCGGGGCGGTCTTCCTTGAAGCGGATGGGGTCGAGGGCGCCAGCGGCGAGACCGGCGGAGGAGAAGCTGCGCACATCGTCGATAGAGGCTTTGACGCTGCCGGTGCCGACGGAGGCGATGACAACTTCACCGTTGGAGAAGATGCTGCCCGGTTGAGATTCGAAAACGGCCTTCATGTCGCCGCTCTGACCGGAGGGAACAACGATGTTGTTGAAGTTGATGTAGACGAGACCTTTGTTGGTGGTGTTGGCAGTGCCTTTGACGCCGACAACGTATTCAGGGGTGGCGAGGTTCGGCTGGGTGGTGGCGTAGATACCGCCGGTGGCGCCAGCACTGTTGGCCAGCTGGTTGTTGATAGTGGTGTCATAAGTGGCGGGAACTTCATAGGTGATGCTGCCGACCTGGGTGTTGGCGGGCAGGCGCAGGCGCAGGTCGTAGGAAGCGCCGTTGGTGGAGGCGCCGGCGGGAACTTCTACCATGACGCGGGCGGAGAAGGTGCTGCCGGGCGCGGAAACCGCTTGGTTGGTGGCCGTGAAGGTGGAGGCGGCGAAGGCAGCGTTAGGGAGAATCATCGCTGCGACAAAGGCTCCAGCCAGCAGGGTGGCCACGGACTTTTTCATCCGTTTGAACAAGAATTTTCCCTCCTAATAATATTTGGTTATGTTTCCGTGGATTCGAGCAGATGTCGCGAGTGGCCGCATACCCCCTTTCAATCTTTTTTCTCTCGAATCAAAAATGCTCTCGAAAAATTAGACACAGCAATTCCAGGAAATGTTCCCGTTTGTAAAAAGATTTTTGATCTTTTTTTCATGGCAATTATATGCACTTGCGCTCACATTCTTAAATACTGCATGATGGTCTCCGCTGTATACAAAAAGGACCCGGAGGCTTCCCTCCAGGTCCCTTACGAAATCCAAGATATCGTTACTTCAATCCAACGGTTTGACTGGCGTCATCCCAGGTCGGGGTAGCGCCGAAACGCTCGGCGATCCAGCGGACGGGAAGCATGACGCGGCCCGCGTCCGTCAATTCCGGCGCCACATCCATGGTGATGCTCACACCGTTGATCAACTGGGTGCGGCTGCCGATGGCGATCTGGAGCACCTTGTCGCCTTTGATCAGCGTCGCTGTCTGTTTTTCGCCGTCCCAGATGACGTTCATATGGTCGATGCCCAGGGATTCGGCCACATAGCGGACAGGCACAAAGACACGGCCTTCCTTGATGTAGGGCGCTTGGTCCATCGTCTTTTCGACGCCGTTGACAGAGTACCTGGCGCTGTTCACCTTAAAGGAGGCGCTGGTCTTCTGTTCCCCCGGCGCCGGGGTGTTCACCCGGGCGATGACGGCGGAGGTGACGGTGGAGGAGGCAAAGGGCTTCTGGATGTCGGCGTTGACCACCATTTCCGACGTGGCTGTGCCATTGCCCTTGATCTTAAGGACGATATCCCCCTCGGGGACAGTCCGGTCGACACGCAGCTTGATGTTGCTGATCTTGATCCTGGAGGGTGTGGAACTCGTGGACTTGATCTTGACGACGGCGTAGTTGGCGCGCTCCGTCGCATCGGTCGCAGTCGTGGCCGAATCGCCCATCAGGACCAGGTCGCCTTCGACGACTTCGAATTTCGGCGTTGTGGTGAAGTCTACGCCGGCAGGGAGATAGAGCCGCAGTTCGTTGAAGGTGACGCTCGTATTGACGTTGCTGATCTGAACGGAATCGTTCTTGCTCATGAGCGCTTCTTTGTAGTTCTCCGTGACGGTCACATCCGCCGCAGCCTGGTTGTCAAGGCCGATCTTCACCTCAGGCGCGCTGTTTGCCGACATCGAAACAGGCAGCACCGCCTTGCCGATGGTGAAGGCGCCCGACAGACCGGCGCTGCCGCTGACTTCCACCTTGATGTCGCCGCTGAATCCGGGCGCGATTTCCAGTTCGGCCTTTTCGAAGACCAGCTTGCCGCGCTTGTTGCCGGTAGAAGGCTGGTTGACCGTCGCCTTGGCGATACGGCGTTCCGAGTCGATGATTTCCCAGCCGTTGCCGTTGGTCAAGGCGAGGTTGTTGGCGTCTGAATCAGCCGAGGAGAGGGAGATGCCGGAAACGGTGGGATTGCCCGGGTTCGGAATATTGGTGGTGTGCCAGCGGACATTGTCCGGCAGGGTCAGCGTGATGGTGCGGTTCGCCACGAGGCTGCCGACGAGGTCCTCTTCGATGACGAACTTGCCGGCGATGGCGTCCTTCCGGCCGGCGAGCAATGTAGGGGTGTCGCCGTACGTTTTGATGTGGGCGCCGTATTCGCCGTAGCTTCCGATCACCAGGCTGCCCGGCGTGCAGGAGGAGCGGCCGCCGATGTCGACGGTCACGTCGCCTGTTCTGGCCGTTGATTCATCGACTGAGACGCCGATACCGTTGAGCGAGAAATAGACGGCGCTGTTGGACTGGGTGGCGCCGTTGTTAAAAGCGACGCCGATCTGCAGGGTGCGGCCCGAATCGGTCGTTCCCTGATAGGTAATCACCGTATTGGCGTCAGACCAGATCTGACTGATCGGCGTGCCTGCGGCGGGAACGTTCGACCAGGTAAATCCGGCAGGCAATTTCAATTTAATCGTATCTGTGCCCGATTTGAGCGCGCCGGGACGGTCCTCTTTGATACGGATCGGATCAATCGCAGCCAGGCCGGACGAGGAGAAACTGCGGACGTCATCGATGGAGGCGGTCAGGCTGCCGCTGCCGACGGAGGCGATGATCACTTCGCCGTTGGAGAAAATACTGCCGGGACGGGCTTCAAAGACGGCTTTAAAGTTACCGTTCTGGCCGGAAGGGACGGTGATGTTCGTGAAGTTGACGTAAAGCAGCCCTTTGCCGGTGTTGCCTGTGCCCTGCACGTTGATGACAAACTCCGGTGTGCCGGGACTCGGCTGGCTGGTGGCGTTGCCGTTGGTAAAGCCGCCGGCTGTGTTGGCCAGTTGGTTGCCTATGCCGTTATCATAAGATGGCGGGATATCATAGGTGATGGCGCCGACCTGGGTGTTGCTCGGCAGCCGCAGCCTCAACTCATACTGCTGGCCGCCGACGGCGGCGCCGTAGGGCACTTCGATCATCACGCGGGCGCTGAAGGTGCTGCCCGGGGCGGAGACGGCCTGTTGAGTCGGCATATAGGTGGAACTGGCAAGGGCGACGTTGGGAAGCAGCATGGCTGCCAGGAAGATAACCGAAATCAGAGAGACAACGGTTTTTTTCATCTGCGGAAACACAAAGATCCCCCCACTCCTGTTTGGTTATGTATGCCTGTTGGGCTATATATACGGCAGACAGGCGAATGGAAGAAGTCTCCCTTCCCCTGTTCCGTTGTTTTCCTTTGTGAATCGAAGCTCTTAATTGATTAGACACGCAAATGACGGTGATAGTTCCCTTTGGCCGGCGCCAACCTGGCTTGCCTTGTTGATCCAATTTTACCGGAGAAAACTGAAAGGAACCTGAAGGAAAGCTCCTTCAGGTTCCTTGAGCCGGAACTGAAATTACTTCAGGCCGACAGTTTGGGTGGCTTCGTCCCAGGTGGGGGTGGCGCCGAAACGCTCAGCGATCCAGCGAACAGGCAGCATGACGCGGCCGGATTCGGACAGTTCGGGAGCGACATCCATGGTGATGCCGGCGCCGTTGACGACGAGGGTCTTGCTGCCGATGGCAACTTGGAGGACCTTGTCGCCTTTGATCAGGGTAGCGGTTTCCTTCTCGCCATCCCAGATGATGTTGGCGGCGTCGATGCCCAGAGCTTCAGCTACATAGCGGACAGGCACGAAGGTGCGGCCTTCTTTGATGAAGGGAGCTTGGTCCATGGTCTTCTCAACACCGTTGATGGTGTACTTGGTGTCGTTGACTTTGAAAGCGGCAGCCACTTTCAGGTCTTGGGGAGCGGGGGTGACAACCTTCGCGATGACGGCGGAGGTCACGGTGGAGGAAGCAAAGGGCTTCTGGATGGTGGCGTTGGCAACCATTTCGCAGACGGCGGTGCCGTTGCCTTTGACCTTCAGGACGAGGTCGCCTTCGGGAACGGTGCGGTCAACGCGCAGTTTGATGTTGCTGACTTTGATCTTGGAGGGGGTGGAGCTGGTGGACTTGACCTTGACGACAGCGTACTTGGTTTGGTCGCTGGCGTCGGTGGCGGTGGTGGCGGAGTCGGCCATCAGAACCACGTCGCCTTCGACGACTTCGAACTTCGGCGTGGAGGTGAAGTCAACGCCGGCGGGCAGGTAGAGACGCAGTTCGTTGAAGGTGACGTTGCCGACACCGGAAACGTTGCTGGTCTTGCTCATGAGGGCTTCTTTGAAGTTTTCGGTGACGACCACTTCAGAGGCGACTTGGTCGTTCAGACCGATTTTCACTTCGGGAGCGGTTTCGGCCTTCACGTCAACAGGCTTGACAGCCTTGGCGATGATGAAGGTGCCGTCGAGACCGGCGCTGCCGCCGACTTCGACTTTAACGTCGCCGGAGAAACCGGGGGCCAGTTGCAGTTCGGTCTTTTCAAAGACCAGTTTGCCGCGCTTGTTGCCGGTGGAAGGCGTGTTGATGGTGGCCTTGGCGATGCGGCGCTCGGAGTCGATGATCTCCCAGCCGTTGCCGTTGGTCAGGGCCAGGCTGTTGGCATCGGAATCAGAGGAGGAGACGGCGATGCCGGAGACAGTGGGGTTGCCGGAGACGGGAATGCTGCTGGTGTTCCAGCGGACGTTCTCGGGCAGGGTCAGGGTGATGGTGCGGTTGGCGACGAGGCTGCCGACCAGTTCTTCTTCGATGACGAACTTGCCGGCGGTTTCGCCGCTGCGGCCAGCCAGGACGGTCGGGGTGTCGCCGAAGGCCTTGATAGCGGCGCCGAAGGTGCCGTAACGGCCGATGACCAGGCTGCCAGGGGTGGTGGAGGCCTTGCCGCTGACGTCGACGGTCACGTCGCCGGCTTTGGCGGTGGACTCGTCAACAGCGATGCCGAGACCGGTGAGGGAGAAATAGACGGCGCTGCTGGACTGGGTGGCGCCGCCGGTGAAGGCCACGCCCACTTGCAGGGTCCGGCCGGAGTCGGTGGTGCCCTGATAGGTGACGACGGTGTTGGCGTCAGCCCAGATCTGGTTGATCACGGTGTTGGTGGCAGGAACGTTGGCCCAGGTGAAACCGGGGGGCAGCTTCAGCTTGATCGCGTCGGTGCCGCTCTTCAGGGCGCCGGGGCGGTCTTCCTTGAAGCGGATGGGGTCAACGGCGCCGTTGAGGCCGGCGGAAGAGAAGCTCCGCACGTCATCAATCGAAGCGGTGACACTGCCGTTGCCGACGGTGGCGATGACCACTTCGCCGTTGGAGAAGATGCTGCCAGGCTGGGATTCAAAGGCTACTTTGAAATCGCCGCTTTGGCCGGAGGGAACAACGATGTTGTTGAAGTTGACGTAGACAAGGCCCTTGTTGGTCGTGTTGGCGCTGCCGGCAACGCCGACGACGAACTCGGGAGTGGTGAGGTTCGGCTGGGTCGAGGTGTACACTGCGCCGGTGCCGCCGGCAGTGTTGGTCAACTGGTTGCCGATACCGTTGTCGTAAGAGGCGGGCACCTCATAGGTGATGGAGCCGACTTGGGTATTGGCAGGCAGGCGCAGGCGCAGGGTGTAGGGCGTGCCGTTGGTGGAGGCGCCTTGGGGGACTTCCACCATGACGCGGGCGGAGAAGGTGCTGCCGGGGGCGGAAGATGCTTGCTGAGTGGCCGTGAAGGTGGAGGCGGCGAAAGCAGCATTCGGAAGAATCATCGCTGCGACGAACGCTCCAGCCAGCAGGCTGGCCACGGATTTTTTCATCCGTTTGAACAAGTGTAATTCCCTCCTAATTTTCTTCGATTATGTAGTGCGTATCCTGGCGCGATGTGGCAGTGTGGCAACATTCCCCCTTCCTCGCTGTCCATCCGCGTATGTTGTTCACGTAATCTTAGACACGCGCTTTATCGTGTTTGTTCCGTCTTTCTCGAATTTATTTTAAAAAAATTTCTTTTCCTTTTAAATTAATTGTATAAATGGTAAAAAATATATAACAACGGCTTTTAGGCGACCAAAAAGAAAAGCAGCCTCTCGGCTGCTTGACATCCTGATGATCCCTTAGGCAGTTCCCGGCAGGTTAGCTCCCCGAAGTCCAGGGCTTTTCAAAGCTCTGTTTGCTTTGCTCGTGCCGACAGATCAGGTCGAAGAGGTCCCGCTGCGCCGACGCCAGTTGCGATTCAGCGCTGACGAGTTCGATCCGGGTGATCAAGCCTACATCATACTGCACCTTGGCCACGCGATAGGATTCTTCGGCGTTGCGGAGCGCTTCCGTAAGTCCCTCATGCTGCTCCTCCATTTGTTTGAGGGAGTAGTAGAGACCGCGAACCGTTTTGTCTGTCGTTTCCTTGGCCTTGCTGTAGTCGAGTTCCGCTTTGTTGATATCGATCTGACCGGTTTTAAAGGGGCTGGCGGCCATCCGGACGGCTTTCTTGATATCCACGGTATATTGGGCATTGAACACGGACGGGCTATTGACGAGCGCCTTGGCCACCTCATAGTCGAGGTTTTCTACATTGATTGGCCTAAAGACCGGCTGCTCGGTCAGCACGGGGCGCTGTTCCACGTTGATGCCAAGGAGGATATCGAACTTGACATAGGCATCTTTCAAAGCTTCCTGGGCAGCCACAAGCGTTGCCTTGGCGCCGGCGGCGTTGGCTTCCGCGCTGACGACGCTCGTAGCGCTGACGGTCCCTACCGTTTTTCCGGCGCGGGCGGCCCGCAGTTTCCATTCCGCCGCTTCCAGCGCCTTTTGGGCGGCGTTGACTTTTTTCTGGGCGTTGAGGACATCGAGGTAGCGCTGGATCGTTTGCGCCTCCACTGTATCCTGTCTGGCGCCTTGTGTCTTCTTGGCCACCTGCCAGTTCAGGTCAGACGTCAACGTCCGGTTCAGGGCCGCCGCGTTAGCGGCGTCTGCCGGGTTCAGCGGCGTGAACTTGAGCAGTGTAGTCGAGTCGTCACGGACCTCCCAGGCGCGATCCACATCCAGCTTGGCCTGCTGGTAGTCCTTGCTGTTCTGCAAGGCCAGCGCCTTCGCCTGGTCAATCGTCAACATCATGACGCCGTCAGCCGCTTGCTGGGTCGCCGCCGGGAGCGGGGTTTCAGCGGCAAAAGCGGGAACAGTCAACAGGTTGGCGGCGATCAGGACAGACACAGTCTGCGCAAGCCATCGTTTTTTCGTCATCGATATGTACCTCCATATTTGTCCACTATGTAATTTCCAGGCTGAAATCTTTATGTAGTTGAATACACAATCAGTTTACACGCAACCGACCGGCGGGTCAATAGCCTCCCGACAAGAAGACCGGCCCGGCCTTTCGGCCGGACCGGTCTATCGGAGGATGCTGTGGTTCGGTCGCTTGTTAGTTGATGGTGACGGTCTGGGTGGCGGGGTCGAAGGAACCGGTGGCGCCGAAGATGTTCAGCAGCCAGCCGACAGGGAGCATGACGCGGCCGGGTTGGACGATTTGGGGAGCGACGTCCATGGTGATGGCGGCGCCGTTAACCAGGAGGGTCTTGGAGCCCATCTTCATTTGAACCACTTTGTCGCCTTTGATCAGGGTAGCCGTCTGGTTGGCGCCATCCCAGATCATGTTGCCGCTGTTGATGCCGAGGATTTCACCGACGTAGCGGACAGGCAGGTAGGTGCGGCTGTTTTCCAGGTAGGGGGCGATATCCATGGTTTTTTCCACGCCGTTGACGGTGTACTTGGTTTCGTTGATTTTGAAGACGGTGTGGATGACAGCGCCTTCGGGAGCGGGGGTGACGACTTTGCCGTTGGCGATGGAAGCGATGGTGCTGGAGGTGAAGCCGCTCGTTTCGTTGACAGCAGCGCCTTTGACTTTGAAGGTGATGTTGCCCTCGGGAACGGTGCGGTCAACAGTCAGCTTGATGCCGCTGACTTTGATCTTGGAGGGAACGGAGCTGGTGGACTTGATGGTGACTTTGGCGAACTTGGTGTTGTCGTTAGAGTCGGTGCCGGTCGTAGCGGAGTCGGCGTTCAGGACCAGGTCGCCTTCCACCACTTCGAATTTGGGGGTGCTGGAGAAGTCGACGCCGAGGGGCAGGTGGATCTGCAGGGCTTTCGATTCGCCCATGATGGCTTCAGCTTTGGCTTCGGTGAGGATGAGTTCGCCAGCGGCTTGACCGGCCACACCGATTTTCAGTTCGGGGGAAGCGGAGACGGTGGCGGTGATGGGGGCGGCCACTTTGGCGAGAACCAAGGAGCCAGCGACGCCGGCGGTGCCGGTGACGTCGACTTTCAGGTCGCCGGAGAAGTTGGCAGCCACGTCGACGGAGCCTTTTTCGAAGACCACTTTGGCGGGGTCGCCAGAGGAAGCGGTGGTGACTTGGGCCTTGATGGTGCGGCCGTCGGTGCCGACAGCCGTCCAGGCGCCGAGGACGAGGCCGTGGGCGTCAGAGTTGGCGCTGTCGATGCTGGGGTAGGTGCGCCATTTGGTGTTTTCGGGAATGGTCAGGACGATAGTGCGGCCAACGACGAGGCTGCCGGCCATGTCTTCTTCGATGACCACTTTGCCGAGTTCGTTGTCATTGCGGCCGGCGAGACGGTTCGGGGCGTCGCCGAAGGCATTGACAGAGGAACCGAACTCGCCGTATTTGCCGAGAACCAGGGTGGACGGGGTCAGGTTAGTGGAAACGGTGATGTCGCCGGTCTTGGCAACAGACTCATCAACATTGACGGCCAGGCCGGTGAGGTTGATATAGGAGGCGGAGGTGGACTTGCCAGTGACGGTCATTTTCAGAGTCCGGCCGCCATCTTCGGTAGCGCTGAGGCTGTCCTTGGTGCCGGGGTTGGTGTAGGTCAGGTTGCCCCAGACGGTGTTGGCTTTAGCGTTGGTGATGTCCCAGGTGAAACCTTGGGGAAGCTTGAGCTTGACGCTGTCAGAGGCTGCGCTCAGGGCGCCGGGGCGGTCTTCTTTGACGCGGATGACATCGATGGCGCCGCCGACGGAGCTGATGCTCTTCACATCGTCCAGGGTGACAGCGGCGGTGCCGGTGCCGACAGTGGCCACGACGACTTCGCCGTTGCTGAAGATGCTGCCGCCTTGGGCTTCAAAGATGGCTTTGAAGTCGCCCGATTGGCCGGAGGGGATTTTCACTTTGTTCAGGTTGATATACATGATACCTTTGCCGGCGCCGTTTTGTTTGACCGAGAACTCGTATTCCTGGCCGATTTTGACGGTTTTCACCCAGGTGGAGGAGCCGTCGTCGGTCGTGGTTCCGTCTGCATAGACTTTATCGGTCAGGTTTGCCGGGGCGGTCATGTTGCCGGTGTTGTCGACGAATTGGTTCGGAACGGTGTTGTCATAGGTGGCGGGGATTTCGACGGAGACATTGGCTCCAGCGACGATAGCGCCGGCGCCGTCACGTTGGAAGTCGGAGTTGATGGGCAGGCGCATGCGGAAGGTGGCGGTAGAGCCGGCAGCCATAGCGCCCTGGGGAACTTCAATCATGATCCGGGAATTGATGACACCGCCGGGCTCGGCGATATCGGTTTTGACGCTGGCGAAGCTGCTGGACGCATAGGCCGCAACCGGCGTCGACACCATGGGGGCGAGCAGAAGCAGGCCGCTCACCAGCATGGAAATAGTTTTCTTGCTCCGTTTGAACAACGATGGTCCCTCCCTGTTATTTATCAACGATCGAATAGAGTCTTGGAACTTCGAATCCTGTAGCATCGGAGACTTTCGATGCAGGAGACACTCGGTGCGTCTGTGACGCCAACGGTGGCTCACCACCCCCTTCAATGTCGTTCTCATTTGTTTACTGAAGGTTTATGGCCTCGATTCCGTTTACACCAGAATAATTCGCGCCCTCATTTCTTTCTGTAGGGGTGCAAAGTCCGGAAACTTTTTCCATAGCCAAGCTCCCCTCTTCTGCAGGACTATGTGTTAACATAGAAAAAAGGCGGAACTTTTTCGCTCGATTTCTTGTCTAATAGACTGACCGGGTAGTGGCGCCCGGAAGGAGCGTTTGCCAATTGGATACGGTACATAATCTGGTGCGCAAATCTCAGCAAGGGGACGCCAGTGCCTTTGAATCGCTCGTCACCATGTATCAGGGTCGTATTTACGGACTCAGTTATCACCTGACGGGCAACCATGATGACGCGCAGGATCTTGCTCAGGAAGCTTTTATCCGCGCTCATTCTGCCTTGGGCCGCTTTCGTGGCGATGCTGATTTCGGGACCTGGCTGCATCGCATTACCGTAAACACCTGGATAAATCTCCAGCGTAGTCGAAAAAAACATAATTTCGTATCCCTTGATGAGCCCTACGAGATGGAAGACGGCCAGGTTCAGCGGGAAACAGCGGCCGCCAGTGACAATCCGGAAGCCTTATATGAGGAAAAGGAATTCCGCCAGTTGGTCCGCCACGCCTTATCGGAACTCACGGAAGAACATCGCGCCGTTCTGGTGCTCCGAGATGTTCATGGTTATTCCTACGATGAGGTGGCGCGGATCCTGGATTGTACATTAGGCACTGTGAAATCACGCATCAATCGAGCCCGTTTGGTCATGAAAGAGAAGCTGACTTTCCTAGCGAAACGGAGCGGTTACGCTATACCCTTTGCAATTGATAGGCAGGGAGGTGACAATGATGGACTGCCGGCAAGCAAAAATGCTCGCCCTTGATATGAATGAACTGTTGTCCGGAGACGAACGGGCACAGTTCGAATCCCATCTGCATCTGTGTGACGCTTGCCGAACAGAGCAGGCGGAATGGCTCCGCATATCGCAAGCACTGCGTTCGCTGAATGAACCGATAGCGCCGCCCGCCGGTTTTGTGCAAGCAGTGATGGAACGGATCCACCCGCCAAAGTCCTCCCTTTGGTTGCGCATGGGCGCAAAGGGACGCCAGATGGTTGCAGGCGCCGCAGCCGCAGCCGCACTGGTCCTGGCTTCTGCCGGAGTGTCTCCGCTTCTTCATTCGCAACCGGTCAAGATCGCCGATAACACCGGGCCTGTACAGCCTTCTCCGGTGTCACCGAATGCGGAAAACGGAGGCATTGCGTTACCGGCGCCCCCTGGGGGAAGCGGCGCAGCCCTGCCAGAACCCCAAGCCTCTGCGGACGGGGAAAAGGTCGAATCAACCGACCGCGCCGGTGTTGAAGCGCTTGCTCCGTCAAATCGCGCCGTTCCGTTATCCCCTTCGGAAAAGGCTTCTCCTCCATCGCCGCGATCCGGCGATCCTGCTGACAACAGGCTTCAAATGGCCGCTCAACCGGATAGCGTCGAGTTTTTAAGCAAAAAGCGCGAATTGATGAGCACCTTGGTGAAGGTCTCTGTCGCCGATTTGGCTGCCGCCAAAGGGAAGATCGCCGATTTCGCCGGTGAGTACGGAATTCAGCCCGAGAGTATCACAGCGCAGAACACGGACAACCAGCGGATCGAAATTTTACGCTACGTTTTACGACGGCAGGAAGCGAATCCGTTCATCAACCGCTTTGCGTCGTTAGGTGAATTGACGCAAAAGAAAACGGAGACCCAAGACATCACCGCACGCTTCGAAACGGCTATTGAACAGCGCAAGATGCTGATCGCCCAACAGGAGGCAGCCCGAGATGCCGGACAGAAACAACAGTTGGCTCTGCAAATAGTGTCACTGGATCGGCAACTGCGCGACTGGGACAGTGAGTCGAACGGACATGTGGTCATCGTCATGGTAGAAGAAAAAGGGACCCCCTAAGGGGTCCCTTTTCGTTGCCTCGCGCCGTTCCTCGATCAGCCTTGTGTCCGGAAGGCGCCCGTTCCGCCCGGATACCTCTGTAGCAACCCTGAGGCAGCCATATCGCCGATGGCAGCCTCTTTTCCGCGCTGACCGTTACCAGCGAAGGGTTGCTGTTCATTTGAAGGAATCGTGACTTGTCGCCTCACAATCCCCCCGGTATTCCGGTTCACACTGACAAACTGCACTGATTTTTCCTCTGCCTCCGGCTGAAAAAACCATGTGAAACGGCCTCTCGCATCGATGGGGATAAAGGATCGGCTGCTTCCCTTGAAACGATAGGCGTAAAGGGCGTCGCCTGAGGTTTGTCCGATGATATAAAACTTGTCCTGGATATAAAACGAAGTCACTTCCAGTTTCGGTTCTAGCGTTCCCGCGATTGTCTGCGCAAGGGCCGAGACGAGGACCTTTTGTTGACCTTGTTGGGTGAAGTCAAGGGTAAGCGCCTCATCTTTCACCAGGTCTTCCGGCAGAATCGGCACCCCGTTTTTCGCCAACAAGGAGTGGGAGCTAACCTTGTAGGTGAAACCGTCTCTGGTGGTGAGCGTTCGTTCACCGGGGTCATAGCGGGAAAAGACCGTCTTAATGCCATTCTCCGACTCGATGACATCAATCTCTTCGATATCACGGCTATCGGTGATATGCACCCATGCCCAATTTCCATTGGTCAAAACGGTGGTATCGGTCATTACGCCCCAGCGATTGATTTTCACCGATGGCGTCAGCCGGTACGATTGCAGGCGATTGAGCGTGTCTACCAGATAAATGAGGTTCTGTTCCCGGCTGACGTGGACAATCCGGCCCCAGCGGATTTTATCAAAGGCGTTTAATTCCACGACTTTGTCTTCTCCAGGGAGGATTAGGGCAACGACCTGATCGCCAGGATGGAGGTCTCGCAGTGTTGACGGTTCTTCATTCCGATACACGGCGCCACCCGAAACCAGATGATAACGAGCGCCGCCCTGCAAAGAAATCAGGTTTTCCAATACTTTTACGTCATTGAGTACACCGGTGACAGTTTTGCGCTGTGTCACCATGTGCAATACCTCTCCCGTCGTCGGAGACAAAACCAGCCGGACAGGAAGGCCGGGCAAAAACCGATCGCTTCCCTGCCCCGCCGGGAAGGGGATGTCCATACCTGCCGTTTCATCCGGTTGATCCTCATAGGTGTAAACGATTTCCTTGGACAAGGGGAAGGATTGATGGGACGGCAACAGGCGAAGGGTTCCTTTTTCCCTATCGATGCCCTCCAGGCGACCGTTGACTTCCCGGTAGCCTACATCCATTGTCCACAGTGTCTGGCTGGAGGGATTGACCATGCCGGTTACCTCCACGCCCCGTGGTATTTTAGAAATGTCTGCCTTACCGCCGTTGATGCGCGCTTGCGCCTGTGGATGAAGAAAGTAGCCGCCCTCTCGAAACTTTGGATTCGTTTCGATGACCAAGCGTTGATCGCCATCTTCAATGGTTTGGATGCCACTGGCCTGCCAACGGCGAGAGATGAGGACGCTGTTATTTCCAACGCGATAAAGGTCAGCGCCTGTCAAAGGGTTGGCGGCAGGCTCGCTGAGCCGGCGTCCATCAAGGATCATCACCGTCTGGGAACGGGAAAGATGCAGCCGCCTTCCATTGTCCAATTCGATTTGTTCATTCGCCTGTCCCGTGATGAATCCGTCGTAAGCCGATTGACCGCAGACAAGAGCATAATCCTGGGCGGGACGCGATGCGCCTTCCACTGCGCTTTGCCCGATCCGGTTGCCGTAGACGCGAATCGTGTAGGTTCCGCGCACCGGAGAAGGTATGTAAATTTGCTCCACGTTGTTCGTTGAATCGGGAATTGTGCCTAAAAATTGATTTCCTTTATACCCTTTGCTGTCAGGCCCAACGACGGAGAGATCCAGGTTATTTACCAAGGTCTGCTCGGCTTCTCCTTGGGCAGCCGGATCGGTCCATGCCAGCGTGATTTTGAGCGGTCTTTTCTCATCGGTGACAGTCACGCGATAGGTTTTCGTCTCGCCTTCACCTGCGCCGGTCTGTTCTTCTGTATAAAACCAGCTGCGTTCTCTCAGTGGCATAATCGTTCCTGTTACGTCAAGAACGCCGAATCCGTCCTTGGTGGGCCCCTGCGGTCCGGTCCGCGCGCCGTTGATCAGGAGCGCCTTCACCAGCGCTGCTGACGGGTTGCCGGTTTTTCCGGCATCCTCTGCAACCAGGTATTGCCGCAACAGCGCTGCGGAACCGCCGGTGACTGCAGCCGCCATGCTGGTTCCCTGCATGCGGGTGTATAGGGGGTTAGCTGGAAAGTTGCCTTCCGTCAGGCTGGACTTGGGCGCGATAATCGAAGTGCCCGGCGCAAGCAGTTCCGGTTTGATGCGACCGTCTTTGGTCGGACCCCGGCTGGACAGTTCGGATGGCGTTCCCGTTGAAAGGAGGTTCTTTTCAAAGGCCGGGCGCGGGTTTTGCACCGCTCCTACCACCAGCGCGTTTTTGCTGTTCGCCTCAGCTGTAATTGTCCCCGGACCGGGGCCTCCGTTTCCGGCGCCGTAGATGACCAAAAAGTCCGGGTATGATCGGATAAATCGGTCCGCCTCCGCCGCCGTTCTTCCGTAGTAATTTTTAGGGCTCCCCCATCCGTTGACGTGGATCCGGGCGCCTGCCGAATAGGAGGGCGCAAAAAGCCTTCCCAGGGGCGACGGTGGTAGGAGCCTTCCGTCTTTATCGTTGATCGACTGGATATATAAACTTGCTTCCGGGGCGATACCCTTATACTTTCCGCCGGAAGCGGCGCCGTTTCCGGCGATGATTCCAGCCATATGGGTGCCATGACCGACCTGATCGCGAGCCGGCTCATTGTTGACCCATGATTTCAGCATCACGATTTTCGGATACTGGCCAGGGTCATTGCGAAAATCGGGGTGAAGTGTATTCAGATTGCCGCTATCGAGTCCGCTGTCCGCCAGAGCGACAATCTGGTTTTTTCCGGTTAGACCGAGGTCTGTGATAAAGCCTGGCGCACCGACTGCCGTAGCCCCTGCCATGTCGCGCGCCCGGTCGCTGAGCAGTTCGTAAGGGGGCGCCGGTGTGTCCAAAGGCGGCTTGTCCGCCCTTGTCGCGAAGAGCAATGCCAATAGGGCGAGGCAAAACAGAAAGACTCTTTTTTTTCGGATCGACTCGATACGATGATATCGAATCGCCGTCACCACCTTTTCCATTTTTGCTGGAAGACGGCTTTCATGAACAAGGGCAGTCGGACCTGTCGCTTCAACCTTGATGGTTGTCCCGCCAGGCGGTACAACCATTCCAGATGAAGTCTGCGGATCCAAAGCGGGGCACGTTTCACTGTTCCCGAAAAAACATCGAAGCTCCCACCGACACCAATGGCCACAAGACCGTTCGCCCCTTCTTCGCACAAATCGAACCGCAATACCCGATCGATCCATTTCTCCTGACGCGGCGCGCCAAAGCCAACAAACAGCAGGTGCGGCCGCAACCGCCGCAGGTCATCGAGGATCGCCCTTTCCTCCTGTTCGGAAAAATACCCGTGGTAGCAACCGGCAACAGCCAGTCCTGGATACTGCTCCGATAAACGTCTGGCCGCGCTTAAGGCAATCCCCGGTTTTCCGCCGATAAAAGCGCATGTCCACCCTTCCCGCGCCGCTGAGGCCATCAAATGACCCATCAGGTCGATGCCGGTCACCCGTTCGGGAACAGCTTCACCCAAAAAGGAAGAGGCCCAAACAACCCCGATTCCATCGGCGGTCACCAGGGCAGCTCGTCCAAGAATGGCCTGCAAGTCGTCATCATGCATGGCGCTGTATAGAATTTCCGGATTGGCAGTCACCACTTGATGACAACCGCCTTGACGGATCAATGCAGAGATCCGGAAGGCCGCCTGATCCAGTGTCAACGAATCGACGGGAGAGCCGAGGATGGATATTCGCTTGCCTGCTTGCTTCCCTTTCATAGTCCCTCTCACAATGCAATAACGTTGTTAAGGCTGCGCGCGTAATCTCTGATCGGACAGCCTTTGGCCGTTCCACTGTTCGCTTATTGCCTGGTTTCCAATAACTCCATGGCCATTCGAGCCGTCTCTTCGGCTCTCTCTTTCAGGCGCGCCGCCCAAAAGCTCGCTTTATGGCATTCATCGTCATAGTTTTTAATGATGCGGTCCACTTCTTCGATGAGCGTGTTTCCACTCAAGGGGTGGGTCACTCCAAATACCGGTCGCCCCGTATCCTCAAGAAACCCGGTCACCTTCGGATCATAGGAGATGCCGATGACGGGAACCCCCAGGAGAGTTGCAAACATCAAGGCATGAAGGCGAACGCCGACGAGCAGGGATGCTTCCGATACGATCTCCAGGGCGTTTTCAAAATGCAATCCTCGTGAAACCACTTGCGCCTCGGAACGGCCCAGTTGTTCAGCCATCGTAATGGCAAACTCCCTATCCTCCCCAGCGTGAAGCGGCAAAAAGGTCACCCGCCATCCCCGGTCAATGAGATGGCGGGCCAATGCTAGACAGGCTTCCTCCATACCCTTCATTTTCCGCCATGGTCGGAGGCAAAAAACCGCCTCAGGAACGAGCGGCTGCGGTCTATGGCCCGATTGTTCCGGCACGAGGGCGAAAACAGGATCGCCAGTGACACAAATCTGCGGATCTGTTACTCCCATGGCTTTCAGCCTGCGGGCCGATGCCGCGTCCCGCAACGTAATCAGATCCACGCGGTTGGAAATCAAGCGAATCAGCCATTTTCCGAAGTTGCGCTGGACAGGTCCAATTCCCTGGGCGTAAAACATCACTTTTTTTCTCAGAAACAAGGCAAGGGCGACAACGAGAAGATAGTAGGGGATGGTGAGGCGGCCCGTAACGTCCTGTAGCAGGCTGCCTCCTCCGCTGATAAAGAGATCCGCCTTCCACACGACGGAAAAAACTGCAAATGGGTTGTAGCGGTGCACAGCATGCACGCCATGATCCTTCCGCGTCAATGAGGGATTACCGGAAAGAACGATAATACGCACATTGGGTTGCAATTTGCGCATTACGATGATCATGGCCTTGAGCAGCGCCTCATCTCCCGCGTTCTCGTAGCCATAATAACCGGATAGTACAATCGTCGCCACGGGATCCCTTCCCTCACGCAGGATTCGTCAACCTAGGCGTATTTTACCACGATTGAATTTATATTGCCAACGTTCGGATCCTGCGCCTTGTCCAGCCGTGCTAACGCACTGTGCTCAACAGGTTATAGATCACGGTTGCCGCCTCGGCCCGGGTAGTCGCCCCATAGGGATCGAACATTCCGCCTGGCTTTCCGCGGAGCAATCCCGCCCGCACGGCGATGGCCGCATCCTCCCGCAGTTCGGGGGCTACTTCATTCCAATCGGATAAACTCCCAGGATCAGCGCCGCCTCCGAAACCAAGCCTTCCGCGAGTCGCCCGTCCGATCCAGGCGGCCATATCCTGACGGCTGATTGATTCGTAGGGACGAAAGACTCCGCCTCCTTCTGTGATCACACCGCTTTGCATGGCCTGCCGCAAAGCACCGGCAAACCAATCGTCGGCCCGGACATCCTGAAAGGGCGGCGCCCCTGGCGGTGAGACGGCGTTTCCACTGGCTCGCATGAGCAAGGCAAGGAACTCGGCGCGGCTCATCGTTTTGTCAGGCTCGAAAAACCGTTGCGCCGTTCCGTTGATCAATCCCTGCCCCGCTAACACCTCAATCTGCGGTTTTGCCCAATGGCCTATCGTATCCACAAAGGGTGATTGCGTTCCACCCCCGTAGTAACCGTAGGTCGGGTTGAAGGCAGGCCCCGCTCCGTATGCGCCCGTAGCGCCTGTAGCGCCGTAAGCGGGGTAACCAGTATAACCGCTTCCGTACTGCGCCGGATTATAGGAGGCGCTCCCACTGCTGAAGCCGGCGCCATAGCCCGGACCGAAGCCAGGCGGGTAGCCGGCGGTAAGACCGGAGTTTCCCGCGCCAGGGACCTGGGTTGAACCGGGATACACTCCCGGTGCGCCGGCGGGCGATTCAAACAAGGCGTAGCGCCCGAACTCGGTTATCTTGGCATGCACGGCCCGGTTGACTGTATTGACGGTGCTGGGCAACTCCTGCCAGTAGCTTCCGTTTATGTAGTAGATCTTGAGAGAAGCCGGGTTTGAAACCCGCCAATAGTCATAGTAGAAGGTGATATAGGCGGGATTATCAGAGGAAAAATTGTTGTTCGTATAGCCGTTGCTGGAATAGAGGGAGTACCGGACGAGATCGAGGATATAGGCCGTTCCGATACGTGACTTGCCCAGCGGCGCTGACGTATTGTCTATATACTCGCGTAAGCCGATAGCGGTTCCTTCGTATTCATCGGTGCGGTGGATGTATTGGGCCGGAATTTTCAACTCCAGGTCGCTGGTGCTGATCCGAACGCTGCCATCTCCATAGTTCTTTAGGGAACCGCCCGCGAAAGCCACGTACCTGTTTTTTTCCGTCTGGATGTGCAGATCAGAAACATCCACATCACCGGCGCTGATCAGATGGATATCAGAAGACGACACGGAGTTCTTCAATGCTTCCCCGATGGTGTCAGAGATGACGGAGCGATCTTTGGCGCGGGTCGTGCTGCTGGCGCTGCCGCTGCTCCATACCTCCGTCCGTTCGCTTCCCGTGTCAGAGCGGCTGCTTTCCCGCGCCGCGTCCACGCCGTTGGCCGATTTGTAGGCGCGCACATGACGGATGTATTGCGTGTCCGGCTTTAAGCCCGACTCCCGGTAGTAGGTCTGGTTGGCCGACACCCTGCCGATCAGATTATCATCGTCGTCGTAAATCTTAAACCCGGTCTCTCCGTAGGAGTTGTCCGTCCAGGTCCAAAGGATTTCACGGGTTCCCTGGCGGGTCCCTTTAAAATCGCTGGGAGCGGCCAGTTCATCAACCGTGATATCTTTGCGGCTCGATACAGTGAGCCGGTCATTGGCGGGAATCACCGTAGCGACGGCCAGTGAATACTGCCCATTGTCGAGCGCCAGCACCTGACTGTAACTCGTCTGACCGCTGCGATAACTTACGGTGGTCAATTCATTGCCTGACGCGTTGTTCTTGTAATCCAGGATTTTAAAGGACTGAACGGCGTCGGCTGCAGTGGAATAGGTCCAACTTACTTTGACGCTGTTCTGGCCCTGGATGGCCACCCCGGTGATTGCCGGCACACCATAGGCGGCTTCGGCCACCGTTACCGCTGCAGCAATGCCGAATGTAGCACCGCTCTGCCCTGCCGGAACAGGAGGACTGGACACGATCATCCCGAACGCCATGATCAGCGCAAGCAACAGGCTGACTGTTTTTCGGGTCCGCACAGACATCACCCGCCTTTTAGTGCATGTTCATTAAACGATCCCGGTAGTCCTGCTTCATCGTATTTTCCAGGAAATCGATCGATTTCATGAGCATCGTGGCGGCCTCAGCCCTGGTGATGATATCGCCCGGGCGGAAGTAACCGTAGGAGTCGCCGGCGACGATCCCCAATTCCTGGGCCACATAGACGGAATCGCGAGCCCAGGGGCTGATCTGCCCGTCATCGTAAAAAGGCAACGGGCTTTGCCCTGAGGGGGCCATGGTGGCCAGACCCAGGCCGCGGACGATGAGTGTCGCCGCCTGCTCCCTTGTCATCAACCCGTAAGGGTCGAACCGGGTCACGCTGGTCCCTGTCATAATCCCTTTCTCATAGGCCAGCTTCACTTCGGCGTAGCCGTCGCTCTGCGAGGTGAGGTCGACAAAGGGAGCGCGCTCTGTCTCCCCCTTGTTCTTTGTTCGCGGCGCACCGGTGGCGCCGTTGTACCCGGCCGTCGATGTCGCTGTCGTCGCCCGTTTGGCCGTCTGTTTCTCCCCTGGCGGCGGCAGGTTTGGGTAGCCGGCCGTATAGGCGATCATGCCGGTGGGACCATCGGGGGAGAGAACGCCCAGGGCGCGCACAAAGGCGCAGGTGAAATCAAGCCGTGTGATCGGCTGGGTCGGTCCGAAGAAACCGGACTGGGAACCCCATGCCTTGAGCCCGGCCAAGCGCTCGATGTCGGCCTGCGCCCAGTGATCGCGAATGTCCTCATAAGCCGGAACATACATCCGCGCGACCTTCGGCGCCGACTGGAGCGCCCACTGCAGGTTGCCCCGGTTGCGTCTGGCGTTGTCGTTGTTGTTGGGGAGATCGTAGTCGGCCAGGATCGACGAATCGCCCAATTCGTTGATCAGATAGCCGCCGCTAAAACTGATGTTGACAGGATCGTTGCCCTGATAGACAAATTGCCGGTCTGTCGAAAGGTTGACGGTGTAGTCGACCTGGCCGTCCCAGGCGGACGTCAGGTTTGTCGCGCTGTTGGTGGTGGAACTTCCCGTCGTGGAAGGGGTGTACTGCAGGATCTGGGTCATGCGCTGTGTTTCCGACCGGCCCCAGTTGTGATCATAACCGACGGTGTTGCCCGAGACATCCACGACAAGCCGTCCGGCAGTCTTGTTGACACTATAGATCTTTCGCCCTTCCCAATTGCCGCTGTAGTAATTCACAACGGGATGACGATCGACAATTTGGGACTTGTTCAGGCGGTAATCATCCAGTTGGTATTTGACGCCGTTCAACTGAACGGTTTCGCTGAACTTATCGATCTGGGAGGTGCGGACAGCCTGGCTTTTATCTTCCCGCTCTGAACTCACCTCCACAAAGGTGAGGGAACGGCTGAGTTTGTTGGTTCCGCCGTCATCAGCCAGGGTATAGGTGAATTTCGTTGTTGTCGTATCGCCTCTCCCGGGGCTGATGGAGACTTTGAACTTGCCTTTCATCAGTACCGGCGTCCCAGTCAGAAAGACGTACTCCTGGTAATCGTACTCGTTGGCGATGCCGCCCTGGGCGGTCAAATGGCTTGATTCCGCCCAGGCGTTTGAGACGACGGACATGAGCAGCGCGATGCAGCCCAGAGCTCCGAAGAAAAGCTTTTGTCGGATCCGGCAAACCATGGCTTTGTTCACGATGGGAACCTCCTATTGCCGGAATATAAATCGGGCTTCCCCAGTAGCGGCGTCTCGGACCAGGTAACAGGTGTCCCCCGCCCGCAGGCGGGTGAGATCGCTGACTTTCCGGTTGTCGATGATGGCTGCCTTTTCCACATCCAGTGATAAAGTGACCGGGTTGGGCGACCAGCGGTGACTGACATCAGACCAGTCGCGGACCTGATCGAAGATGATGCTTTTCGTGGAACTGTTGACGCTCTTGATCCGCGCCAAGGTGGTTCGTTCTTGTGGCGCCTGATCCGTTGCCGGCGCATCGGCTTCCATAATGATCACCAAGGGACGTTCATTTTGGATATAGGCGTAGAGGAACACATCATCAAACTGACCCGATTGTCCCTGGCTCAGGAAATCGGCCACCGGGAGGCGAGTCGGCAGCACACCTCGATTGTCCATAATGACCGTGTCATAAGTAGGTTTCATCTGGATGCTTCCGCCGTCGGTGACGAAACCGCTCCATTCGTTGTTGCGCATGCGGCTGTAGATGTAAAGCTCCACTTTGCCTTTATCGGTCATCGACTTGATCGTCCCCTGGACCAGCCCATCTGTGCCAACCGGCGCCGGAACGAGGTCTTTGTCGACGACGATCAGCGCCGCCCTATAGCCGTTGCGGGAGCTGTCGGCGAAGGCCAAGATCGGATCGCCTTCACTCAACTGGGCGGGATTGACGAGGCGGCCGTTGCGAATGATGATGGTCGATGCGTCTAGACCCAGGTAGCTTCCGTCGTTCTGGAGACGCAAGCTCCCGCCGTAAACATCCAGTTTGCTCACACGATCATTAAAGGTTTCCGTCGTTCCTTCCAGAACGGCCATTCGGGTGGCAGACAACATGTCAAAATCGTTGGCGGCGCTAAAGATGACAGTCTGTCCACGGCCAAAACGTTGAAACTCCTCTTTGGACACCGGTCGGCCGTTCACGATGACAGCGCTCATCTTGGACAGGCGAATCTGCCGCTGCGCCGTCTGGTCTGTCCAAATCCCGGCGTCATAGCGGCTCACGCTACGGATTGTGGCTGTCTGTGCGATGGGATTGATATAGGTGACCGTTCCCCGGTAGACACCCTCCGCTTTGCGGTTTTGAACCGGGATTTCGATGACTGCCACCTCGGTTCCCTGGTAGTCATTAAAACGCAGGGTTACCGGATCGCCGATGGTCAGGTCATCCAAACCGGCCAACTCCCGCCCCTGACGAACTGCCACACCGGGCGCGAAGGAATAATAGGCTTCCTTACCCTGTTCATCGACGATGCGAAGCCCTTTTGATTCGACAGCCGTGATTCGCCCCTGGCGAACTTTGCTTTCTGGGGGGATCGCCCCCGGTTCCGCCACCGGCAAGTGGGCGTACAGAACGGTGATCCGGTTTCCCGAGGCCTTCCCCTGCACATAGGCGCCTCTCGGGATCAACTCGATCCGGCGTTCTTCTCCGTTGACCCAGACTTGAGCGCCGGGGGCCAGTTCGGCGTGGCGCCGTTTTCCCCAGGGATCAAGCAGGGTGAGCCGGTTGTTGGCGGTATCAAGGTCCACAAGGGTTCCTTCAATGGCGCTGGAATCGGCGAAAACGCGCAACAGATACGCTGAGACGCCGCCTTCCGCCGGGAGGGTATAAAGTTCCCCCTGGTCTCCGGGCTCTAATGCGGTCGCGTCAGTGGGCCCCTTTTTCCAGACAGCGATCCCCTTGCCCCAGGGATTCTCTTCATCAGCACCCCGGATCAGCAAGGCTGTCTTTTCTCCTGCAGGACCAACCAAGTGGATCCTGCTGCTGACAGGATCGCCGGGACCCGTCCCGGTTTGGTCTATGTCACTCACATTGACAGAGATCACCGGCTGCCCCCGATTTTCAAGGGACTTAGTAAGACCTTGCGTGAGCATCACCGCGCCGTCTACCCGTTTCAAGGTCTCACGGGGCCGGAGGTACAACTGGCCGTTCTCGCTTTTTCCCCCGACGAGACCTTCACGTAACGCCGCTTCCATATATGGGACGGAATTGACGTTCAATTGGTTCCAGTCAGCAAAGTTCAACGTGTTGGCAGCGTCATTCTGCCGGGGAACGAGTTGGGCCGCTTTGGCCGTCCATACAGCCATCTCTTCACGGGTAATCGGATCATCCCAGTTTCCCGTGATGGGCCGAGGCCGGCTCTGTTGTTGACCGGCAACGGTAAACAGCCCTTTTGACGCTGCCACATCGAGGATCCGGCGTCCCCAGTGAGTCCAGGGATCGCCCTGCGCCGCTCCACTCCCGCTTTTTTGGATCTCCGGCATCCAGCCGGCCATTTGGGCGATACCGAGCAAGGCATCTCGTTTGGACAGGGGATCATCCGGTCGAATCCGCCGTTCGCCGTCGGGCACAAGCAAACCGTGGGCGCCAGCCAAAAAGAGGTGCTCTTCCCCCCAATGGCCTTTTGCGTCAGAAAAGGCGCCATTCAGTATCAAACTTTGATAGTTGGACACGCCCTCCATCTCGCCGGGAAGCGTCGCTGCTCCAGCGATCGTCGGTATGACTGCGGAAAGCGCCAGGAACAAGGCAAGGCAGATGCTCCCGATCTTTTTTCCCATTTCTCCTGCACCTCTGTTTCGTAGGGCCTTTGTTGTTCGCTCTGCGCGACCGCTAGTCAGCGAATACAGCGTAATAACCGGCTCGGGAGATGGCTGCTGAAACAGCGACAGAATCGGCATAGCCGTCGACCTTCTGCCAGGTGCGGGTTGCCCCGTCATAGTAATACATGACCGGACGCCGCCCGTAGGCTGCCGGCTGGTAGTTCAGGGTGAGCGTGATCGCTTGCCCATAAGCCGCCGGTGTGAAGGTCTTGCTGTCTTTCTCATAGGTCAATTGGATCTCATAGACCGAGGAAATGGGTTGCCGGTATCGATTGAGCATCAAGGCTTTTTCCGCTTCCCTCGGCGGCGCCGGTCCCACCTGTACCGTAGAGTGGCTGTCGGTCATGGAACCGGCGTTGTACTTGAGCGACAGCGGCGGCAGCAGGACCTTCCAGTCGCCGCTGTCAAGCAGAACAGGCTGGGAAAATCCTTGCGCTTCGGGGCTGAAGGTTACCGCCTTGACTTTTGCCGCGCCCATGGCGCCGGTGCGGAGGTCGTAGTATTTTTCAACAGATTTGCGGAGGATCAGCTTGGCTCCGCCCGGCATAGTGACAACTTGTGACTCAGGCTGTTCAAAGCCGGACCAGCCTTGTTCGTCTGTCGTTGTCGCCGACGCCTCGTCTGACCAGGGGCCGGGTCCGGCCGTAGAAATGGCGCGCACACGGAACCAGTACTTCGTATTCGACTGCAATCCCTTGACGATGACATAGACCTGATCGGCTTGCACATGCTCCGGGGCGACGACCTCGTAAAGCCTGTAGTTGCCCCGTTCCCCTTCCGACATCTGCACTTCATAGGCCGTCGCCATGTTCACGGCAGGCCAACTGACGCGAATCCTGTCCCTGCTCAGCGCCTTCGCCAGGATTTCCGGCGACTCCGACGGAAGACCGCCTTCCTTGTAGTAGGTAAAGCCGGAGGTCAGGGTGTGGCTGCCGCCATCGCTGTTCGTCACGGTCACATCGACAGCGACCTTAACATCACCGTCAGGGATGGCCGGTCCGGCGGGAACGACCAGTTGAATTTCGTTGGTGGTGATGTTTTTAACGGTGGCCGCCGTGCTGCCGAAGGTTACCTTCGCGTTAGGCAGGAAACCGCGGCCCTTGATGACGGCGGCGATCCCCCCCGCTTGCGGCCCGCTGCTTGGTTTGATCGATTCGATCAGCGGCATCTGGGAATAGGTGAAGGCTTGTGGGAGCGTTCCCTGCCCTTTGTCGGGGTTGATGACGATTACGTCCACCTTGCCTGCTTCATGGGCCGGAACGCGGACCGTCAGTTCTGTCGGCGTTAGGCTGATCACCGTGGCTTCGGATGTGCCGAAGTAGACCTTGGGATTTTCGTTGTTTTTGACGATAAAGCCCTTGGAGCCGGGTCCACTCGTCGAATCGGCTGTTAACCGGGCCGTGATGACTGCGGTGATGTTCCCCTCGATCGGCGATTTGGCTGGTGTGATGCTGACCAGTTGCAGCGCGCCGGCCTCCCGGGTGTAGGTGATGCTTCCTCTGCCAACGCCGGTGGTGCTGGTGCAGTCAAGACGATTGATGGCCAAAACTTCCACGTTCAGCGAATCGACATTGTCGCTAAGGGGATAGGCCGGAATGACCACATCGAAAATCCATTCATCGGTGGCGCTGTTGCCGGCCTGGATCAGGCGCACCGGTTCTCTTGACATGTCCTTGGCGGGATCGACGGGGTAATTGATGTCTGTATTCGCATCGTTCGGGGAGACGGTGATCCCGCCGAAGGAGAAGTAGGGCCACTGCGTCTTGTCCCGGTAGTCGATCAGCAGGTTGGTCATGCGAATTCGTGCGGTGCCGCCGCCCTTTGCGGAAAAGGCGTTCGGTTCAATCGATAGGATTTTCGGTCCCTCTTTGTCCTGGAAGATATGGAACTTGCGGCTCCACTGGGCCACTTGGGCGTCAGGATTGTAGACCCGGACAGTGAGCCAATTTTGCGCCTCATTCTGGGCGTTGTAAAGCGCGGTGAGATTGGGCGCGGTGACCCGGAAGACACCTCGCTTTGTCGTCGAGTCATAGCTGACGAGTTCGACACCGTCCCCGGCGTCGGAGCCGATCCTCGTGTTGGAGACATCGTAGGGTCCATCGCCCGGTTGCGTTCTTCCAGGAACATCATTGCCGAAGCGAACGATCATGCCGTCTTGAATGTCCACTCCGGTGATATAGATGGTGGGACGTGGCGTGTCGTCGACATCGGCGCCGCAGGGTGAGACGGACTCAATCTGCGGCGTCGACCGGGTTATGGTGATCGTCTTCGATACGATCGCCCCGTCAGAGCGCAACACCTGGAGGTTGACCGATTTGGATGTTTCTCCGCTGGCGAAAAACCCCGGATCGGTCGAAGGCGATGTAAAGGCGATCCGGGAGGTCGTCGGCGTCTCGGTGAAGGAACCGGCGGCCACTTCCTTGCCCCCGATAAAGACGCGAGGCCATTTCGTCGCATCGCCTTCGGTCCCGGGGACGAAGAAGAGATTCCCTTCCAAAATCACTGATTGGCCGCCCACGGAGCGCAACGCCGCCGGCGGCGCCTGGGCGTTGTCGACCCAGACGGTGGTGAGGATCGGCGAGGCCGAATCGGATGCCGGCAAATACTCAAAATCGTTCGGCGCCGAGCCTACAGATTTGACAGTGGGGTTGACGACCGTCACCTTGTACTTGCCTGCTGACAGCGGAGGGACGCGGAAGGACAACTGGGTATCTATCGGCGCAGCGTTGAACTGTGTGACCTTGACGCCGCCGACATAAACTTCCGGCGCCGTCCCAAAACCGCTTCCCTTAATGATCACATCTGCCATGGGAAGACCCGATTCTTTGGAAGGACCGAAAGCCGGCGTGATCTGTCCCACCGTCATCGCCGGAGCCACATAGGTGTCAAAGGGATACCATGACGCCGTGTCATCGGAAAACTGCAGGATCACTGTCATGTTCTTTCGCGTCGGAGGGCTGGGGATGTTGGGCAACTGGAAGGTGATCAAGTTATTGCTGAAGGAATAGGTCGCTGGGTCAGGCGCCGGCGTTGTCGTCAAGTCAAGGGCCAGTATCTCATCCAGGTAGATCCTCGATAACAACCGCCCTGAACCGCCGGGCTGGAAGTTTGTGCCTGTGACGAAGATATATGGCCTCGCATTGGAATTGGCCGGTCCGTAAGGCGGGCTGACATTTGTGATCGAAGGGGGGTTGGGCCTTTGTTGCAGGATAATCAAGTCCGCCAGGTTAGAGGCTGTTCCGTCAGGGTTGACGACAACGACCTGGGTTTTCCGGGGGTTTACGGGCAAAACCTGATTTAAATCCGTATAGAGGAAAGTCTGGGTCACCGACTTGAATTTCACATCCGCATTATCAATAAAACTGGATGTGGCCGGCCAGAAACCCATGAACACATAGGGGGGATCGGCAGCCGAGTTTCTGAAGTTTTGCCCTTTGATCAATACGTCTTTACCGTTGTCGTTTGGCACCTGGTTCGGGAACAGGGAATCGATCTGCGGACGGGTTGCCCCCCGGTTGACGATTTCGATCGCTTTTGGCAGGGTAACCTTCTGACCGTCCGGGTTTTGAACGACAATGTCAGCATAATAAGGGCCTTGTCCGGTAAAAGTCGCAGCCGGGATCAGCGCGCCTGTTCCGTTGACCCGCATCTGACTTAAATCTGGCAGCCGAAAATACAGTTCCGACGACACCACATAGGTCGACTCGGTCGAACTGGTGTCGGGGACGTAGGTCTCTTTTGTTTCGGTTATGTAGGTATTCGTTCCATCGGTGTATTGAACGGCTACCTTGGGCTGTAGCCAAAAGTCAGGATCCGTCTCCGGGTTTGAGCCGGCAAACTTGACGCGATAGAAGTCCTGGCCGTTTTTCAATTTGATGATGTGATTGCCCCGCCAGTCGAAGACCTGTGTCGGCGCTTCAATGATGTTGCTCAGATTGGCGCGATAATTGTTGGCGGTCGGATCGATTTTACGCGTATTCCATCGTTCAGCGTCGCTGGCGCTGTGGACGAGGCTGGGGAAGTCGGGGACACTCAGGAAGCGAAAGCCGAGTCGACCGGTATTTTGACCGAAGGTCAGGTAGTTGTTGTTGAAGTCTGTCTTACTCGCCCAGGTGACCGATTGGGTGACCGTTTTCGCGCCCTGGCCTGTTCCCTTGGTGATCGTGATCGGCACATCGACCGGCAGGGAGGACAGCATCGCTGCGCTGAGGGTGACTGTCATCTTCCCGTTGGCCCCGTCGACCTGCAACAGAGAGGAACCGGGGGCAAAGGTGTAACTGCCGATCTGTACGGTCATCCGGTCCTGAACAAAGCCGGATCCCGTCAATTCAATGACCGCTTTTTTCGCGTTGCGGTATACGGTGTCTTTTTCGTGGGAAGCGCGCTCTTCCGGCTTCGTCGGATCAGGAACCTGGTTCGCCGCTACATAGGTGACCGGTCTGTCGTTGATGGACTGCACGGTCACATCGCTGATCAGCGGCGGTGTTTCATCATTATAAAAGTAGATGTGGGAGTCGAGTTTTGACCGGCCGTAATCGCTGACGATCCAGCAGTAGACCTCCTGATTGGGCGGAAGCGTCATCCCGGTCTGGAGGCGAATGCGGATCGACTCCGCTTGTTTATCAACGATGATCGCTTCGTTATTGCCAGGGCTGGCCAGCGCGCCGCGTATGCTGTCTTCACTGGCGTTCGGTCCGCCTGCAAAAATCACCCGCAGCACATCCCGGTTGTGGTTGTCTGACAAGATGCCGCCAAAAGCCTGCGCATTGCCAGTGATTTCAATGTCCTGGATATCCGCCGCTGAGGTGGGGAGTTTCAACCAGATTTGCCCGTTGGGTGCTGGCAGGTTCATTGTCAATGTATTGTTGTCTCGATGGTACGGATCGGTCCACAAGGTGACGTTATGGGGGTTTGAGGACACGTGGTCGCTTCGCAGCAATGCGACGGGCTCAAAGCGCGACGTCTTGTCGACAATTTCTCGATCAATAAAGGCGATCCATTCCGCGCCAATTTTTTGCAGTTCATATTGCCGGCCGCGGATAATCAGGTAGTGCCCCGTCGCCGCCAGCGACTTCGTCGTGCCGTCGGGGAGATCATAGCTTTCCAACTTGTTTGCCGCTACCGTGACTTTTACCTTTGAGGCGCTTTGCTGGGCGCCATAGTATTGGAGGGAAACGGCATCGGGTTCATCGGAAAGGGGTTCCGCCGTAACCCCGGACAGAACAGGGGGATCATACCAGGATCCCGTTAGCCAGAAGGAACTGTCGGGGTTGGCCGTTTCCGTAATGATCGTAGTGACGCCGCTGTTGGTATATGTAAGCACACGCCTTAAACTCAACGAGTAGGCGCCATCCGGCATGGCCGGCGTGTAGAAGATGATCTTGCCACCGGTGCTATCGCTGGTGATTTTAGCGAGATAATTGGTTGGGGTGGGGTCGGCGCTTTGCACCTGATACCGTGTTGTACTGAAATAAACCTCTTGACCCGACACCTTGGAAATATCCGGTTCATCTTGGTAGTTATAAAAATATAAATTTACAAGCGAAGGAGAATTCGCGCTGGCAGATGGCGGGGAAAACCAAACCCTCGTCGTCTTGATCCGGAAGTGAAAGGCGTCGGCAATGGAGCGCGAGCTTCCGTCATTCCCAACGAATACAGCCGTTAGATCCTGGTTATGAAGCGTACTCGGCAGCGTTACCGTGCCGGAAATCAACGAATCTGCGAGCGGTCTGGCAAGAGTTACCTCAGTGCGGACACCTGATGAATCGGCCAGGTATAACCGGCTCACATCGGTAAAGCCACTTCCATAGACGGAAAAGGTGACACTCACATCAGAAGCGTTGTTGCTGACAGAAGGGGCGCTGTAGGTAAATCGCTCAATCTGGGGAGAAAAGGGGGCCGCTTGCGCCGGTGGATGAGGAATGAGTCCGAACAACATGACGATCATCAGCAACAGTGCGATCGTTTTGTGCATTTTTTTATAACACAACACTTTACTTCCCCCTCGCTTGTTGTCAGGGCTGTAGGGATGAATACATATGTTAATATAAAAGGACTACAGTTTGGCGTGTAGTCCTTTCGTTTTTCATCGTATCGGCCTTATGAATTGCTTAATTGCCCAACCACGTCCATTATAGGTGGCTTAAGGAAAGACTGTCAATCCGACATCCATTTGTAAAAGAGGGAAAAACTGCCGTTGTCTTAACCCTTCGCGGAAATCCCGTGCAACAGCGTATTTGCCAGGATGTCTGTCGTCTTTTCCGCATCAATCCGTTCGTCCCGTTGGACAGCCGAATGCCCCACAGCAGATATGGCTCCTTGAATGACCATCGTCGTTACCTCCGCAGAGGGCGTTTTGACCTCTCCCGACTGAACAGCCGCTTCAACGAGCGATTTTACCCACAAGAATTGTCTCTGCCGTTCCGCAACGATCCACTCATAGACGCCTCTGTCGATGTTGGTGTATTCCTGAACAATAATCCGGGCGACCGGCGCCGACTTGTTCAAGAAATCGAGGTGGCTCTGCATCAGTGTCCTCAATTTTCCTTCGAATGATGTCTCTGACAGGACCGCCTCGGTGACATGGTTCCAGTATTGCTCGTAGCCGTACTTGAACATTTCCCCGAACAATTGCTGCTTGCTATCAAAGTACTCGTACACGGTCCCTTTGCCAACGTCAGCTATCTGGGCAATGTCTTCGATTTTAGCGCAGTGATACCCTCTCCGGGAAAAAACGTTTACAGCTGCCAGCAGTATTCGGGTCCGTTTGTCAGTCTCACCTGGGATCATTCAGCCGTTCCCCCAGTTGCCCTCGCTGGCGGAACTCCATCAGACGCCCAGCTTTGTCCCGGCAGCCCTTTCATTCGCCTGTTGCCCATTCAATCTGGTGCCTCCTTTTTGGCCGACCGAATGGTCAGTCAGACTAATTATAGTTGTCGTAGACAAAACTTGTCAATCGTTATAATAAGCCGGGGTCTGCCGATTGATTTCGGCAACCCCGGCTCATGTTATTTCGTTCGGACCTTGCAAATTCGGTTTAGAGGATCCCATTCTGCTTTTAAATCAAAGACCTGCATCAGCACGCGAAGCGGCACAACGGTGTAGCCATCGTCCACTTTGACAGAGATAACGTCGTTCGTCACCTCAAAGGGCACATTGGTAATGATGCGTTTCTTTCCGAGATAAAAGCCTACTTGCCGTTCATTATGATAAATCTCAGCTTTGGTGTAGTCTTCAGTGACGCTTGTCGATACTTTGGCGCCGATCGCGTCGGCGAATGCCTCAAGGGGGACCATCACGCGGCCGTCCTTGAAATAGGCCTTGGTCCTTTTTACGTCAATGACGGAATCATTTACCGTTAGGCCGTTCAGGGCGTCAGCCTCAGCGAACACCGGCGGCTCAGCTGGTGTTTGCTGTTCACCAGTATTAGGCGACGTTGTTTGATCCTTCTGGTAGACGACGTAATAACCATGGTGAGCGGCGCTGCACTGTACATAGCGTTTTGAGTTCTCGACGGAAACGCTGGAATCTACAGGGATCCACTTCTTATCATTGGCGTTCCAGTAAGCAATGGCCGGATCCATGATGTCTTGCACAGGGAATTTTAACATGGCCGGTTTATTCAAAAAGGCGCCCTGCCAAGTCAGTTCACCCGTAATCCCCAATCGAATCCCCATAAGTGGACGGATCGGCGAAAAGGGAGACTTGTCAAGTTCCAACCCGTCGGCTCGTTTCAGTCGAATGGCCAAATTGTGTTTGACCGCGCCTGCAGGCAGACTCAACAGCGTGCCGGTAGCCGGTTCTACAAGCGTCGTTTCAGGATCTGTCGTTCTGATCAGCGTTGCGTATGTAATGGTGTTTAAAGTCCGTTCCACTGTAGAGAAACCGATTCGATAAAAGGTCTGCTTATCTCGATAGACCGATTCGACCAGCCATTTTCCTGAACCGTCATTTTTGCGAATCAAGCTGAATACAGCGACCTGAGCCGCCTTATATCCGTCAGGAAACTCGCCGAAAGAAATCTGACCCTTCCTATCGTCTACCGGTTCCACTTTGAACGGTTTTTTCGCATCAATCTTGCCGATAAAATGAACCGCATAGAGCGCCCGATTCCGAGTTGCGTCAAGATAGCCTCCATAACCGAGCATCGTTGTTCCCGCATAAGCGCGTAAGTCGCCGGAAAACCAGATGTAATCGTCAACGGTGTCTCGGAGTACCGTCAAATCATTTTCGCCGGCTCCCTGAACCCAATCGACGTTAAAATTATTGTCCGCCCAGGCTTGGGGCGGCGTTGCTACACCCAAGGCCAGGAACATGGACAATGTGATGGCGATGCAGCGATGCGTCCACCTGTTACAGCCCATTCTTACAACAGCCTCCTTTTTCTCCTTTATTGAATCTGTATTGTTCCGCTAGTATGTACTATTTCGACCAAACTTTTGTTAACCCTTCTTTTTTTAGCGTTATGATTTCGTCGAGAAAGACCGCTCAGACGATCAATCCAAACGGTCTTCCCTTTTATCTATTCCATTCTTTATCCTATCGTTTCAGGCTATTCGCCTGCCCCAGCATCTCATCGGACGTCTGGATCGCCTTGGTGTTCACCTCATAGGCGCGCTGGGCCGTGATCATGGCCACCATCTCATCGACGACCTGCACGTTCGAAGACTCCAGGTAGCGCTGGGCGATAGTCCCCCGCCCGTCTACACCGGCGTCACCCCCGGCGGCCTCACCGGAAGCAGTCGACTGGGTCAGCAGGTTGCGGCCTTCCCGGTTCAGGCCTGCCGGGTTGGGGAAGGTGTAGAGTTGGATGCGCTGGCCCGTGTCTACCCGCTCGCCGTTGACGTCCTTATAGGAGATCATCCCGTCAGAATTGATGTCCAGTTCGGTGGCGCCTTCCGGCAGCGGGTCGAAGCCGTCGAGGCGGAAACCGTCGGCGTTGACCAGGTAGCCCTCGCTGTCGAGCTTGAAGCTGCCGTCGCGGGTGTAGTAGGGCACAGCGTCATTGTTGGGGTTGGTCAGCCGGAAGTAGCCCTGTCCGGTAATGGCCATGTCATAAGGGTTGTCTGTTTGCACCATGTTGCCACCAGAGGTAATGGTGGTGATGGAACTGGGACGCACGCCGGCGCCGACCTGCATCCCCGTGGGGACCTGAGCAGTCGCAGCCCGGACGGTGCTGTAGAGCAGGTCCTGAAACTCGGCCCGGCTCTTTTTGTAACCGTTGGTGTTCACGTTGGCCAGGTTGTTGGAGATGGTATCCATATTCAACTGCTGGGCGATCATGCCCGTCGCCGATGAGTACAACGCTCGCATCATGCCGGTTCACCCCTTCATCAATGTAATCTACAGATACATTCGAATGACAATTCAGAAGGCCTTCCATCAATCCAGCCTTCCCGGGCTCCCGCCATGCGGTCCGGCCCGGTCATCTTACACTCTCCCCAGTTCTCCGCAAGCCTTTTCCAGTGTGCCGTCTTGCGATTGAATCGCCTTCTGGTTGGCTTCATAGGCGCGGGATGCGGTGATCATCTGCACCATTTCCTGAACGACGTTGACATTGGCCAATTCCAGGGCGCCCGACTTGATCTCTGTCTCCCCGACAGCGAGATCCCGCACGCCGCCGCCAGCCCCCTGTTCATTCAAACGGTAGAGGCTCTCTCCAGCCTTGAGCAAGGGGGGCGCCTGATCCGGCGCTGCGTCATCCACCCCGACGATGCGCAGTTGGGCGACTTCGACGTCGCCGCTGAAAACCCGTCCATCGCTGTCGATCCGTAGGCTGCCGCCCTGGGGTACGTTTACGTCGCCAGCCGTTCCCTGCACCGCATAGCCATCGGCAGTCACCAGCGCGCCGTTGGAACGGAGGGTGAACTGACCGTTACGGGTGTATCTCTCGCCCTCGGGTGTGTTGACGACAAAATAGCCCCGGCCCATGATCGCCAGGTCGGTTGGGTTTTGGGTCACCCGTACGCCGGGATTGCTGGGATCGGTCCAGATGGCGTCTACAACAGAACCTGTGCCCACCCTGCCGATGACCGGATTCTTCTCTGCCTGGCCAGCTTCGGAGGGGCTGAAATCATGCATGCGACGGATGAGCATCTCGGGGAATTCTCGGAAGACGGCGCGATCTTTTTTGAAAGACACCGTATTAACGTTCGCCAAGTTGTTTGCTGTCACATCTTGATTTGTCTGCTGGATCAGCATCCCTGATGCAGATGTATATAGACCGCGGATCACTGCGCCTCTCACCTCCCAATGGTGTTGCGACCACGCTTCGTCGGGACCATTTCCCTTGTATATCAATAGTGAGCCCGAAATCAAATGCTATAACTCATTCCGAGATCAAAAAAGACAAACAAAAAACAAAGGGCATCTCTTTTTTTATCGATCTGGCCCAATAGCAACTTTAGCGCCATTTTTTCGGATCGCAAATAAAATATTCGAATATTCCATTGTGTTTATGGCCCGGATAAGAACCACTTTATGCGTAACCAAAACGCCGGGGTTACCTTCCCCGGCGTTGCAGCACTTCCTGAAGATAGGCGGTGAACTCCTCGGCCAGATCGTCCCTTCGCAATGCGTAATCGACGGTCGCTCTCAGGTAACCGATCCGGTCGCCCACATCATATCGGATCCCTTCAAACACGTAGGCGAAGAGCCCCTTGCCGCAATCGGCGTGGAGGGCGTGCAAGGCGTCGGTCAATTGGATCTCGCCGCCCTTGCCCGGCGCCTGGTTTTCCAGGATGCAAAAAACCTCCGGTTCGATCACGTACCGTCCCATCACGGCCAGATCGGAAGGGGTCTTTTCGGGTTCGGGCTTTTCCACGATGGCGTCCAGTTTCCACAGGTTTGTTCCTGCTTCGGCGGCCAGGGAGACCATCCCGTAGCGGCGGCTGTGCTCCCGGGGTACGGGCTGCACCCCCACGACGGTTCCCCGCACCTGATGGTAGGCCTCAATCAATTGACCGATACAGGGCTTATTGGCGTGGATCACATCGTCGCCCAACAGAACGGCGAAGGGTTCGTGACCGATGAAGGAACGGGCGCAGTAGATGGCGTGGCCGAGCCCGAGGGGTTCCTTCTGGCGGACATAATGGATGTCGGCCAGACTGCCGATCTGCCTCACCGTGTCGAGCAGTTCCCATTTCTCCCGCTCTTCCAAAAAGACTTCCAGTTCCACCGAGCGGTCGAAGTGATCCTCGATCGCCCGCTTGTTGCGACCGGTGACGATCAGGATATCTTCGATGCCGGCGGCAATCGCCTCTTCGATGATAAACTGGATCGTCGGTTTGTCGATGATCGGCAGCATCTCTTTCGGCTGGGCTTTCGTGGCCGGCAAAAAGCGCGTCCCCAACCCGGCAGCGGGGATGATCGCTTTACGAACCTTCTTGTGCACGTCGTCGTTCCCACTTTCCTGCGAAAATGAACGGAAGCCGTTGACGGCGCCCACTTTAAGTATGTCTCAGCCCAACTCGGATTACATCACTTTTTTAGACAGGATGGTATTTTTCTGCAGGTAATTCAGCATCCCCAGCGCCAGCCCCGTTCCGAGGGCCACACAGGAGATGGCCTCTTCGGCCACATGGACGGGGAGCTTCGTCTCTTTGGCGATCAGCGTATCAAGACCGCTGAGCAGTGAGCCGCCGCCGGTCATGACGATGCCTTTGTTCATGATGTCAGCAGCCAATTCGGGCGGCGTTCTTTCCAGCACTTCCTTGACACCGCTGACGACGGCCTCGATGTTTTCCTGCATGGCCCGGAAGGTTTCCATTGCAGAGACGCGGACTGTCTTGGGCAATCCGGTGACCAGATCGCGGCCGCGGATTTCGGCAAACTCCTCCCCTTTGCGTCCTGACGGGTAGGCGGTGCCAATGCGGATCTTCAATTCCTCCGCCGTCCGCTCGCCGATCATCAGCGAGTGTTCTTTGCGGATGTAGCGGACGATGGACTCATCGAACTTGTCCCCGCCGACGCGGAGCGACTTGGAACAGACAATGCCTCCGAGGGAGAGGACGGCGATGTCTGTCGTGCCGCCGCCGATGTCGACGACCATGGAGCCGGAAGCCTCGGAGATCTCCAGGCCGGCGCCGAGGGCGGCCGCCAGGGGTTCTTCGATGAGGTATGCCTGCCGTGCCCCTGCCTGAAGCGCCGCCTGGCGCACCGCCCGCTCTTCGACTCCGGTAACGCCGGAGGGGATGCAGACCATGACACGCGGTTTAAAAAAGAAAGACTTGCCACAGGCTTTCGTGATGAAGTAGCGGAGCATCCGTTCTGTCACATCATAGTCGGCGATGACACCGTCGCGCAAGGGCCGGATCGCCACGATATTGCCCGGCGTCCGACCAAGCATGCGTCGCGCCTCTTCGCCAACGGCGATGATCGAGCCCGTGTCCTTGTTGATGGCGACGACGGAAGGCTCCATTAACACAATGCCTTTGCCTTTAACAAAAACCAGCACGCTGGCTGTTCCCAAATCAATCCCGATATCGACATTTAAACCAAACACGCCCTGTCCTCCTAGCCTACTTTTCCTGATTCGATACTATGTCAAATACAGTATACCCTGTCGAATCCATGCAGCCAAGGGGAAAAGGGCACGAAATTTCCGGGTTACAGTGCTTCCTGGTACTTTCGCCGGGTCGCCTCTCCGCCGCGGATATGGCGCTCCGACTTGTTGTGGTCCAGGATGCTTTTCACTTCTTCCGCTAACTCAGCATTGACAGAGGGAAGGCGCTCGGTCACATCTTTATGGATGGTGCTCTTGCTGACACCGAAAACTGTGGCCGTTTGTCGCACTGTGGCGGACGTATCCAAGATGTACTGGGATACCTCCAGCACCCTTTTGCGAATATACTCCTGCATGCCCGGCCCTCCCTCTCCCGAAAAGTCAGTAGATTATATGAGGGAGGGCAAAAAAAAGAACGACCAGGCTCTGCCAGTCGTTCCGGTCGTCTCCTTAAACCTAGGGAATACCATCCCATCCGTCTATCTCACCTGTAATCGCTCCAGTAGTGGCGGTTTTTCCTAAACTAACCCAAAGCTTGGTGCTCATGGGAACACCATACCACTTTAATGAGATGCTAGAGGATGGGCTGTTTGGGGTACATGTAACTTTTTGCGTCCCTAGACTAGTGCCACCGACCGATTATAGCTGATTTTACTAAGTCAAAGCAAACAGTTACTTGGCTGGATCCTGGTGCTAATCTTTGTTGTCCAGTAAGGCAAAATGTACCACTATTGATATAAAAGTTACTCGTTGACTTATTACCGCTCGGTTTCAACACCCCTACCG